>CAMYXB010000001.1 GCA_947303145.1 uncultured Clostridia bacterium
ATCTACCAGTTGTCCATCACCTACGGCGCTAGCCCTCGGCTTAGGTCCCGACTTAGCCTGGGAGGACAAGCCTTCCCCAGGAAACCTTAGACTTTCGATGGTGAGGATTCTCGCCTCACTCTCGCTACTCATGCCGGCATTCTCTCTTGTATACAGTCCACCACCCCTTACGATATGGCTTCAGCCCATATACATTGCTCCTCTACCAATACCTGTTACAGTATTCCTAAACTTCGGTGGTAAGTTTTAGCCCCGTGAATTTTCGGCGCCCTATCACTCGACCAGTGAGCTATTACGCACTCTTTGAATGAATGGCTGCTTCTGAGCCAACATCCTGGTTGTTTGTGCAATTCCACATCCTTTTACACTTAACGTATATTTGGGACCTTAGCTGTGGATCTGGGCTGTTTCCCTTTTGACAACGAAACTTATCTCACGCTGTCTGACTCCTATTCATCAATTAGTCGGCATTCGAAGTTTGATAGAATTCGGTAACCTTCTCGGCCCCTAGTTCATTCAGTGCTCTACCTCCGGTAATCTAAAATAAGGCTAGCCCTAAAGCTATTTCGGGGAGAACCAGCTATCTCCGAGTTCGATTGGAATTTCTCCGCTAACCACAAGTCATCCGTACGCGTTTCCGGGCATATCGGTTCGGTCCTCCATAGTATTTTACTACTACTTCAACCTGCTCATGGCTAGATCACTCGGTTTCGGGTCTATCGCATAATACTCATTCGCTCTATTAAAACTCGGTTTCCCTTCGGCTCCACATCTCCTGCTTAACCTCGCATTATACGATAACTCGCCGGTTCATTCTGCAAAAGGCACGCCATCACCCATTAACGGGCTCTGACTTTTTGTAAGCACATGGTTTCAGTTTCTATTTCACTCCCCTCCCGGGGTTCTTTTCACCTTTCCCTCACGGTACTGTCCACTATCGGTCACTAGGTCGTATTTAGCCTTAGGAGATGGTCCTCCCACATTCACACCGAATTCCACGTGCTCTGTGCTACTCTGGATACCCACGAGTGTCTATCGTTTTCGCTTACGGGACTGTCACCCTGTTTCGTCTAACTTTCCAAAAATGTTCAGCTAACGATATCCATGCTCTTATTGGGTCCTAACCCCACTCAAATTTCTTCAAATGGTTTGGGCTCATACCCTTTCGCTCACCACTACTTAGGTAATCGTTGATTTACTTTCTCTTCCTCCAGGTACTAAGATGTTTCAGTTCTCTGGGTTCCCCTCATAACAGTATTTTATTCCTGTTATGATACTAAGGGATTAACCTTAGTGTGTTTCCACATTCGGACACCCACGGATCACAGCCTATGTGCGGCTCCCCGTGGCTTTTCGCAGCTTGTCGCGTCCTTCATCGGCGCCTAGTGCCAAGGCATCCACTATATGCTCTTTGTAGCTTGATCTATTAAGATCTATATCAAGTAAATTTCTAAAGTCAATAAGTCTTTATAAATTTAGATAATCCATAAGACAATAATCTTGTTATATAACTTGGCGTAATTGAATTCTAATAAAAATCGGTTAACGATTAAAATTGAAAATACATATTACTCGATTAAACAGAAAAACTATTATGAAAATAATTTCTCGATTAAATCAGCGTTTCAAATAAAAAAATATTTGAACTCGATATTTGTCTAACTCTAATAAATTAATATGCAGTTGTGATGGAACTATTCTCACGCTATACGGCGTGGCCGTTCTTTCGCGAACGACAATGCAAGAATAACACAACGTGAAAATCGTGTCAACAACTTTTTTCAAGTTTTTTTGAAAAATTTCGACTTTTTAATTTTATTTTGTGAACACATCGCCAAGTGTTTCATATCTCAATATCCCTAAAACCCGCTTAAATACTGCATTTTCACAGATTTTACAAAATGACTAAAAAATGGATTATTGACAAAAAAAAAATAAATATTATACAATGAACTTACATCATACAACGAAAAGGAGTATACATTATGTTTGGAATTATTGATCCAGTAACAGGGTTCTCACCAGAAGAGGAAAAGGATTTTGAAGAATTTATATCAAAGCTATTCAATACTGACTTCAGTTTAGAAAATGATAAATACCTAGCAATTGAATCTACTACTAAACACTCTGGTCATGTTAAGTGTTTCTTCAGAATAAAAGAGGATTTCTATAGAATTGATAATTTAATTTTGAGGAAGGCCTTTCTTATAGATGAAAAAGACTACGATACGCTTTTCTTATTGCCGCTTAATGATAAGAATATAGGTGACATTAACGAAGATAATAAAATCATAAGTTTGAAAAATCGAACAGAACAGGATATGAAAAATGAATGGAACAAGTCTATAAACTTGACACTAGAATGGACATTGTTCAAAGGAGCAAAACACCCTGAACGCATAGAAGAATATAAGAAGAATATCCAAAACAAAATGACTAGTCTAAGAAGAGAGGAGAGAAAAATCCAAGAAAGAATTAATGCCGAAAAGCAAAAACTGGAAATGCTCTCTGACTTGCAGACTGGCATGTCTCAAGAAGAAAAAACGCTATAATTAGTGGATATATAATAGAATAGTATATAGATAACGTATAAAACACACAGCATATTTTCAAAGAGGTAAGCATGGGCAATATTCAAGTGAGCGATTCACTTAGAAAATTCGCAAGATTAAATACTCCTGGCATTCTTTTTGGAAAGCCCGCTAGAAGCGGTCTAGGCGGAAAAACTAAACACATAGAGAATGTCGTGCGTATTGGCATGAGGCTCCCCATGGATTGTCTAAATGCAGAACTTGTGCAAATCGCACTGCAATTGCATGACATTGGAAGAAGCGAGCAATGGAATATTTGTAAGAATTTCAATGACAGAGAGATAAATCATCACCACATCGCTTTGCAGATGGTGGAAAAGTTCATAAGAGACGAGAGGTGTGATGTGACGCCTGACTGGATTGTTGTCACTGAGGTCATGCAGTATCATGGAGACTTGCATATGTGGGGCTTTGCTCATGACTTCGCCCTCCCATATATTCAATTGGTGACACTGGCAGACAATCTCGAAAATGGGTGTAATGGTGCTTTGGGATATCTAGAAGATGAGAAGGAAAGAGACGACAAGCATTACATACAAGACAGCCCCAATAGAGATCAAAGAGACCTCAATCCTAAACTGCTAGATCATCTAGAACGTGGTGAGATATTTAGCAAAATGGCACTCTGCCACACTTATGCAGAATATTTTGTTTTTGCCTCAGTGCTCGCTGTGAATGCTTGTATAAATAATATATCCGGTGAAATCGCAAAGGAAGCAATGCGAGACAAATGCTACTGCTATGAAGATGAGGGAAAAATTCATTGGCTTGATGCAGTGGAAGGTTATTGTCATATTTTTAAGAAACATTTACATGAAAAAGACGCCGAAATCGCCTGCGGCATCATGCGTAAAAAGTGTAGATGACGTCAATCCCTCATTTTTTACGTAGCCATTGACTGAAGTTGATGTTTTTTTTTGATGAAAGGCATAATCTTCCCTTTCAACTTGAGTATTGACATGAAATGGTGAATAATATATAATCGAATAAAAAAAGGAAAGCAAAAAAATGGTAAAAAGTGGCAAATTCCATACAAGTGATATAGAGGAGTTTATATCAAAGAATTTCGATGTCTCTTTTTCTTTCGAAAGAAATACATATTCATATAAAGTGGACAATATAGAGGAATTCGTGGAGGATTCGTATGATTGGAATGACAAGTCTCTCTTTAGTTGCGTCAAGATAGTAGAGGGTTATTATGACCTGTTCATAACAGAGTCCAACTTCGAGCTATTCCCACTCAATGTAGTAAGCATAAAAGAGGTGGGAGAGGGGGACAATAAGCACCTACTAATCACCGCCCACGAAGAAAAGGCCAACACCAATCCAGCAATAAATCTAAGCAAAGAGTGGATGCAATTTAGAAAAGACAAAGCAAGTCAAAGTAATATTTGGCTGTGATAGAAAATTATTGAGAAAAACAAATAGAATGAAACAAGTATAGTCGAAACGGAGATAAGATATACATATAGTTATAGACAAGACAACATAAGTTGAACTAAAAAAATATATGCCACAGGTCAACACCTTTGGCTATTTTTTATGTAAAAAATATAAAACACATATCATCATCTTCGTTGTAATGATTATATATATTCTCCATAGTATTTTTTATAGAAAAGGAAAATACATATATTATTAGTGAAAGAGATAGTGGACAGGCGAAGGGCGGCGGTGCGCCTTGGGGTGATAACATTTGTAGTGGGGGCGGGGGTGGTAGCCA
Source organism: uncultured Clostridia bacterium (assembly GCA_947303145.1). GTDB lineage: Bacteria > Bacillota > Clostridia > Christensenellales > UBA1242 > UBA7862. The sequence goes on from CAMYXB010000001.1 coordinate 4,315, forward strand.
CATATTTGATTCTCCGCAGGGCGGGTGTGGTGAGCACTCTTGGCAATCTATCTGAACTCAAGAGAGCGATTGTCGGAGCGGGGGCGCTGTCTTATGCTCTATTTGCTCTGCTACAATTTCTGCAAGTGACACTCATTCCCTTGCCGTCCAGTGTGACCACTCTATGTGGGATACTGCTATTTGGTGCATTCAAGACTTTTGTCATCAGTCTATGTGCCATTCTGCTGGGAAGCGTGGTGGCATACATGGCGGGGAGAATGCTGGGGAAAAAGATTTTGCCATGGGCAGTGGGTAGCAAAAAGACAGAAGAACTCCAAGCCCTGCTTGGCAAGGGCCGAGTGGCATTCTTCCTGATGATGCTATTCCCCTTCTTCCCTGACGATATTCTCTGTCTTATGGCAGGGGTGAGCCGAATGGATTTCAAATTCTTCCTCATAACCAACATCATAACTAGGAGTGTGGGATTGGCGTTCTTTTGTTTCTTATGCAATTCTCTTTCTTTAGGCTAAAGAAAGAGAATACAGAAAGAAAGCAAGGGGGGATTTCGATTTCCCCCCTTTTACCCCCTTCAAACGACCTACTTTTTATAAAAGTAGGCAAAAACTAGAGGAATTTGCACGCTGTGCACGCAAGAAATAAATTTTTATTTTGAGATATTACTTTTTTTTCACTCTTTGAATTATATATTTCTATGTCGCACTGCAGCCGAGCAATAGCAAACGCCATGAATTGCGGAACAAAGTGGAGTCGAATGAGTCTAACTTCCATGTCACCCTAAGCGGAGTGAACGCAAGAAGAAATAGGCATATTCTCCCGTTCGCTTCTAACTCTCTTCGCCAAGAGATATGGCGGAGTATTCTTCTATAGATGTGATGCCAGATAGGACGTATCTAAGACATGACTCACGCATTGACACCATGCCGTTTTTTATGGCAAGGGAGCGCAGGGCATCAATATTGACATTCTCTGTCTGCATACCCGCCTTGAAATTGCTGTCAAAATACAATATCTCATGCACAGCACATCTACCCTTATATCCTGTATTATTGCAATATGGACAGCCCACTTTTTCGTAAATCTTTGCTGGCTCATCTATCCCCAGCATTGCTTGCATGGCGGGGGTGGTGGTGATGGGCCTTTTGCAGTGAGGGCAGAGTTTTTTGACCAGTCTTTGCGATATAACTCCCACTAGGGCATCTGTGGCGAAATACTTGGGTATCCCCATATCTATCAGTCTAATGACAGCGCCCACAGCATCGTTGGTGTGCAGTGTAGACAGCACCATATGACCTGTGATGGCCGACCTTGTGGCTATCTGTGCAGTCTCCTCGTCTCTTATCTCGCCCACCATGATGATGTCAGGGTCTTGACGGAGTATACTCCTTAGACTTGAGGCAAATGTGAGACCCGCCTTTCTATTCACTTGCAGTTGATTGACTCCTTTCATGTCATATTCCACAGGGTCTTCGATGGTGACAATATTCTTCTTGCCGTCATTGATTTCCCTCAAAAAAGCATAAAGCGTAGTGGTCTTGCCAGAGCCTGTGGGACCAGTGAGCAGTATTATTCCATGCGGGTGCTTCAAAATCTTGAGGATAAGTTCGTATGCCTCAGTGGAGAACTCCAATTCCTTGAGGGAATAGGAGAAAATCTTGTTGTCTAGCACTCTTATGACGAACTTCTCTCCATGAATGGTGGGCAGAGTGGACACACGAAAATTGATGTCTTCTCCGCCAATATTGAGACTTATCCTCCCGTCTTGTGGAATCCTCTTCTCTGCTATATCTATGTCGGAGAGAATCTTCAGTCTGGCGCAAATCTCTGGATAAGACTCGATGGGAAAATGCGCCCACTCTATGAGGTCTCCATCTATCCTATATCTAATGGTGACACTCTCCTCTCCTGGCTCTATGTGAATATCGCTGGCATTGAGGGGAATGGACTCTCTAATGACAGAGTCCACGAACTTCACCGAAGGGGCGCTGGCGAGAGATATGTCGCTGTTCTCTTTATCCTTTTTCGAGTTTTGGACATTATTTGTAATATTCCTCAAAGCATCTTGTGTATTCACGCTGACGGAATATGACTGCAGGAAATTCTCCAGCCTCTCTTCGTCCACCAATACATATTGCACATCGCCAGTGTGGAGCATATCAAGGGTGCTACGCATCTGCACATTCCTAGGGTTAGACGTAGCCACGATGAGGGTAGAGCCCACCTTCTCTATGGGGACGAATGAGTATTGTTTCATCAATTCCACAGAAAAGGTCTCGTCCACGTCTCTCGGAAGGGGAAGATAGTCTATATCTGCAAATGGCGTGATGTAATATTTAGATAAAATCTGCATAAGTTCTGCCTGAGTAAGAAGTCCACTATCTATGAGGGACGACAAAGGAGATGACAAGTGCTCATTGTAGAAAGACTTGTCTATCCTATCCTCTTTTAGCAAAGTATCTAGTATATATTGCGTCTTATTCATATTATCACCTATATTTTATGTCTTAATGGAAGTAATCATATTGAGAATGGGGCTATACATAGCGATAAACATCACTGCTATGGCCACTCCTAGGAGTGACAACACTGCTGGCTGGAGAATGGTGGTGATGAGGTTCATCGCTTTCTCCACCTCTTCATCAAAGTAGTCACTGGTAGACAGGAGCATCTTGTCCAGTTTGCCAGTCTTTTCGCCAACTAAGAGCATCTCAATCACCACTGGAGACAACTTCATCTCTATGCTCACAGCGCTGGATAGGGGCATACCCTTCTTGACATCGAGTATCACTCTATCAAATTGCCTCTCAAGATACTTATTGTCAATAATGGCTTTGATGGAGTTAAGCGAGGACACCATGTCTAGTCCACTGGATAATAGCAAGCCGAGACTTTGCACGAAGTGGGATGTAAACAGCGCTATGTTGATTTTCTTAAAAATAGGGAGTGTCATCTTCATCTTATCTATAATATATCTGCCTCTTTTCGTCTTGGAAAATAGATAAATGGAGAATATCACTATAACAAGGGTGAGAAGAATGTATTGCCACGAGCCTCTCACAAACTCTGACATGCGAAAAAGAAACATGGTGAGCGGTGGCATATCTACGTCCATGACCGAAAATGATGAGATGAATGTGGGAATGACGAAGTGTAGCATAATGACCAGCACTGCTATCATCATTATAAACAATATGACAGGATATGCCATGGCGGACTGGAATTTGGTCTTATTTTTCTTCTCTTTGGCATAATAGGTGGAGACGGAGTTTAGCACTTGGCTGAGTTCTCCAGATGTCTCACCTACATAGACCATGGAGGAATAGAATGCGGGAAAAACCTTGGGATACTTCTTCATAGATTGCGAGAGCATAAGTCCATTATATAGGTCCTCCAGCACTTGTCCCAATGTCTTCCTAAGTAGTGAGGAATAGGGTTGCTCCTTGAGTGTGGCGATGCTGTCTATTATGGATATTCCAGAGGATATGAGCACAGCGAATTGACGTGAAAATGAGTTTAGTTCTGTAATACTCACTCTGCCAGATAGTGAGAAGAAAGTAGACGGAGCAGAAGTAGATGCCTTGCCTATCTTCAATACAAAGAGGTCATCTTTCATGAGAGCATTCTTGACATATTCTTCGCTCTCTGCTACGAATGTGCCACGAACCATCTTACCCGACAATGTTTTTGCGACATATTTATACTTATTCATTCTCTTAAAACAGGGAGAGATACCACTCAACTATGTATGAGCCAAACGCCATGCAAAATATGGCACAAGGCACTATAAACGTGGCGAAGGGGAACTCTCTATCCCTACCTCCTTTCTTAAATATTGTGATGAGCGACAAGATAATGGCAGAAAGCATGCAAGATAGTATAATGGTGAGAATGGTGCCTCCAAGTCCTAAAAACAGTCCCAAAACTGCCATAAGTTTGACATCTCCAAATCCAAGCCCCTGCTTGTGACGGATAAGATAGAATAAAAACGAGAATATCAAGAAAAATCCCCCACCGACTAAAAAGCCATACACTCTATCACTTGCATTGGGTATTCCTATGATGGACACGAGAGCTATGACAAGAAGAGTCATCTGCAATTCGTCAGGAATCTCCATATTGTCTAAATCGCACATGAATATAGCCAGCATGGTGGAGAATGCAAGGCAAGATGTGACAAGAGACAGATAATCTACACCATTTCTACTGAAAATGTATGGTGTATATAGGCAAAGAGCAAGGAAATATAACAGAGTGTTGGCTAGTTCCACCAATGGATACCTAGGAGAAATCTTTTCCCCACAATGTCGACATCTGCCTCGCAATATTATATATGAAAGAATGGGGACATTGTCATAAATGGCAATGTGATGCTCACATTTAGGACAATGTGATGACGGGCGAGCAAGAGACTCGCCTCTAGGCAGTCTATATATGACTACATTGAGAAAACTGCCTATGCATAAGCCAAGGACCAATGTGATGATTATCGTAAATATTCCCATTATGCCACACCTCCCTCAAATCTCACTATCCCTGCCAGATAATGAGCAGTCTGTCCACCGATATCTCTACTCTCTATCCATATATCCTCGCTCTGCTGTGCCACAAGTTTATGTGTATCAAAGTCGTAAATAATGTAAAAATATATGTTGTTCAATGTTATAGTCTGCGACTTGCTACAGACAAGTGCCTTTTGACTGATGCTGTCCTCACTCGTGACTATGAGGAAGTGATAGTCATATTCGCCATCAATCTCTCCATTATCTATGAAATCTTGCTTGGCGGAAAGTAAAAGAGCCGACTTGTGTATATGTGCCTCGCTGATGCGAGAGGAGAGGGAAAAGGATATGACTAGCGAGAAAATAAGTGCCGACAAAAGAATGACCACGCTCATGGCCGTCATTGCAGACAATATGGCTACTCCTTTCCTCTTATCTCTCATCTCTCCACCCTATAAGTATATATCGGCCTACTACCTAGGCACCTTATCTCGAAATAACTTAACTCAAAATCTAATTCCACTCTGTAAAAAGCCTCCTCCTCGCCAGATTTAGCATAATCTTTGGAATAAAATATGGTGGCGTCTGTGCCATAGGTGAAGTCCTCACCTGTCAACAAGTGCATGGCATCGCCATATCCCGTCTCGCCAAGGTGATATGCGAGAAGATAGTTCTCGCTCTCCAGCATAAAGAAACTCTCCGCCCTTGCCACATCGTTTCTCCTCGAGGCAAAAGACAGTGTGGAGAACATGGCGACAGACACAATGGATATGACAGCCATGGCTATCACTACCTCAAGCAGAGTAAATCCCCTCCTCATCTTCCTAGACACCTCTTTTTGCCCATCAATCTACAAGATGAGGCTAGTCTTAGCACCTCTTCTCTATCTATTGACACTTTTTCGCATATATCAAGTGAGGTGAGATTGAATTTTCTGTCAAAAGTTATTCCACTAGAGGAATAATAATCTTCGAAATCACTAATGGCACACAGAGCCATATCCTTTGTCTTTAATTTAAGAGAAATATCACTCTCCATCTTTTTGCCCTTGCTAGATATGACAGACTGAAGATAATCTGTCGCCACATCGTCCTCTCTCTCTGGCAGATGCATCTGACCTACAGGCACATCTCTCACCATACCATATATGGACAACTTCTCTCCCCTATCGAAAACAATTGCGTTTGCCTTGTGTGACAAATTGGTGGAGACATATTGAGAAAGCAGTTTGGAGTAAAAAGTGAAGCCATTTATAGTGATGCCCATATCACTAAATGCTGAGGATATTTGAAATAAATATGACTTCTTGACTGCACTGAAGGCATATGTGGTGATGCCACCTTTGTTGCAGATAATATGCTTGTCGCACACGAGAGAGGAGTCTCTGTCATAGAGCAAGTTAAATTTTGTGACAAAATTTTCCTCTTTCTTAAATAGCGAATATGGCACAGATATAAGTCCCACACCAATAATGAAATCTGGTAAAACAACTATGTGACTCTCTCTTGCCAGTTCCTCTCTGACACCTCCACGAATGGTATTGTCAATAATGGACTTGAAGTCCTTGCAGTCGGCATAATGGCTGTCAAAAGAAAGGGCTCGGCTCTTCTTCGCGCCTCTTGTGTCCACAATCTCTACACAAAAAGAGAAAAAATTGAAATAAATAATCATGACAAAACTCCAAAATCACAAAGATAAGTAGAAGTGGGGAAAGAATTAAATGAAATAGTAGCGTTAACAAGCCAGCCGCTTCTCTCAAAAGACACCTCTCTCACTGTGGACAGCATTCTCTTCACAGTTTCCCCACGAGCAAACTGGCAAGTAAGTATGCGAGAAGATGAGTCAAAGCGGAGAGAAAAGTCTCCCGCCTCGCTAGAGACGGTGATAGTGTCACTCGCCACTAAAGACAACGTATATCCCGGCAAAGAATGATGACTGACAAAAGTATCTATGGTAGATAAAACATACAGACGCTCTGTCATCGACAGGGCGTCATCTCGCTGTTTGCTAGAAAATTTAGACGCCAGAGATATAAAAGATATAGACATAGACAAAGCCACGACTGTGAGAGTCATGGCTATGACCATTTCTAATAAAGTAAACGCTTTTTTATCTCTTAATGCACTAAATATCATGGCTGTATAGATTGTTTGACATCGTCCATGAGTTTCTTAGCCCTCTTGACAGACAAGTCACTCTTGACCTTGAAAAGCAAGGGAATACTCTCATATTTTCTCACACTAGACATATCTTCCACAGGGATAGGAGTGCCCTCGTAGTCCTTGGCAGACAACTTGTAGTATATCTTGAGACCATTTTTGCCCATGGTAGTAATCTGTGCATATTTGACATTCTTATACACGAAGGTTTCGGCACTCTTAGTCTTGGCAGACTTGAATCCAATGGACTCGAAGTATTCCTTGATTTCCTTAAACTTGGCCCTAGTCTCCTTGTGCACTCTCCTCAATCTCTCATCAAAGGTGAGCCTCTTCGAACTAAAAGCATCAGACACCTCTGTCTCCTCTTCAGGCTCATCTTCAAGTTCTTCTTTTGATTCTTCTTGAAGTTCCTCTTGAGGCTCCTCTTTCTTCTTTTCTTTCTTCTCGACAGACTTTTCCTGCTGTTTTGGCTCCTTTTTAGGCTCCTTTTTGGGTTTCTCGGCTTCTTTATCTACTTCTTCCTCAGCCTCTTCCTCCTCGAGTTCGACTTCTTCTTTGTCTTGAGTGGGGAAGTCAGAGAGATATTCCTCATAGCCTCTCCTTAGAACAAGAGAAGCACAGAAAACCTGCTTGAAAGTGAGCCACAATATGACCAATTCTAGCAGCATAAGGAAACCCAGCACTGCAGCATAGATGCCAGAGAAGGCCAAGATATACACTGCAAAGAATGACAACTGCAGAGCGATGGCAAAGACTGACATCAGCATAGACACCACACCTACTATGGCTCTGTGATTCCTTCCAACAAGGAGCAGGACAAGGAGCAATAGAGACGATAAGATACCTATATACAGCCACATTCCAATGATAGTAATCAGCACATCACCGCCAAAAGAACAAGTGATGGCTCGTGACAATATGCTAAGCACTGTCTCAAATGAACAGAAAGAGCCCGTGGTCGAGACCCATATCGCTGTCCATAATGCAGACAGAGAGATCAGAGCAGACACAAAGGACAAAAAGTAGTCCAAAGAGCGAGGATTGACTATCCCATACATTTTTTTATTTCTCATGTTTTTCTTCCTTTTCTTCAACGATAAACCCAAGTGTTATTGAGTCTATACCATTATGGTTGTGATGGTGCTTCTTCTATGGTGTAGACGTAGTAGCCATTGAAGGCGTCCGCATCAAGCAGGGTGAGTGTATACCCTGTCCCCACTGTGATGGTCTCTTCGCTCCATGACCATTGTCCGTCATTAGAGACGACCAGCTTGTATGCCTTCTGTCCAGAGGCGAGATTGTCCACACTGCTAAGAATGGCATCTTTCTCTGCCACTAGGTCTGCACTATCTGCATATTCTGCAGAATAAGCATAATAGGCGTTGCGTAGATTGGTCTGCAAGGCGGCCTCTTCTGCCTTCTTAGTAAGTCCTGCGAATGTGGGGATAAGTATGGCAGACAAGATGCCAATGATGGCGATAACAATGACCAGTTCTACTATCGTAAATCCTTTCTTCTTCATAATTCATCTCCTTTTAGCACTGTATAGCACTTAGATAATATAATAATAGTATAATTCTCACACGCATGTCAAACGGATTTATCCATTTTTCGACAAAAAGTTGAGAAATATCTAGAATAGTATGTGTATCATATATGCAAATATTCTCCTTACACATCTCTTCTCCCATTCTAGTGATGAGGGGGAGAAAAACTATATCTCTCTCCTTGCCTCCACAGCACGAGAAAGAGTGACCTCGTCAGCATATTCCATATCACTGCCCATAGATATGCCTTGGGCGAGTCTAGTCACTTTCACAGCGAATGGCTTCAAAAGACGAGAGATATACATAGCCGTGGCCTCGCCCTCTATGTCGGGATTGGTGGCCACTAGCACTTCGTCAAAATCTCCGCTATTCACTCTCTGCAAGAGTTCCTTCAGTCTAATATCCTCAGGGCCCTTATTGTCGAGGGGGCTAATACAACCATGCAGAACGTGATAAAGGCAATTAAGCCCCTTGACACGCTCCATGACGGAGATGTCCTTGGGGTCCTTGACTACGCACAAGAGCCTACTACTCCTCGTGGAGCAGATACTGCACACTTCTCTCTGACAAAATCCACCACAGACAGAGCATAGACCTATACTGCTCTTCGCCTCCAAAATGGTGTGGGCTAAATTGTCCACCCCCTCCTTGTCGCACGACAGCACGTGATAGGCATACCTCTGAGCAGTCTTGTATCCCACTCCAGGGAGAATCATAAAAGAACCAATGAGTTTTTCAATCAAATCGTTTTCCATAAGAAAATAATAGCACAAGTCGAGCGTTTTTTCAATCAAAAATACACTACCCTGCGCTATTATTTATTATATCGAATTACTACTGGATAAACCTATATTCACGTGTTAGTTGATAAATATAATTAACTTTATCTGGTATATTGCCTAAAATCCAACTAAGAACTTTTGATAGTAGCAATCTTGCAGCAAGCCGTTCATACCATTTCATGTCCCTAAGATCATCTTTGGTCGGTTTGCCAGCGACTATCAACGACCACCACTGAGAATCACAATGCCCTCCTTTTGTCCCAGGACCAAAGTAAATGCTATAATAATTTTCCCAACTTTCAGCCGTCATGCAAGCATTAGCAAAATAAGTCCCGCCTTCTTTGTTAAACTTTATTTTTGTTGGTCTCCCATCTGAATTAATATACTCTCTGACACACCAAACACTAAAGCCAGGTTCTTGATTTGCATGGTTCCTGATTTCATTAGGGAACAACTTGCCAAGAAGCTTGCCGTCTCTTCTACTTTGAAGGTTGCCAGAAGTCCCTTTCATATCACTACCGTTTTCCACAGCATAGAATTCGTCTCGCCCTTTATACATCGAAATCATATAATCCGCAGTATTACCCAAATCACAAGTTATAGATCTAATTGTAGAATAAATAGGTTTAGTGAAATAAACAGGGAATGTTTCGTTAAGCCATGCTCCTATCTTTCGTAAAGGCCAACCCCAATCTACAGTCGCTTCTCCTGGCCATACCACAACTCTATGAGTTTTATACCAGAAATGTAGGTAATCGAGTGAATATCTATTGACATACTCACATGTAAAACCAATACTGCGTCCACTAATATTTGTGAGCCAACCGGTATCAAATCCACCTCTCGTATCAATTTGACCATTACCTTTGACGTTGTAAGTAGTAATCATTCCACCTATCCACAAGTCGCCCTCAACAAGCATTCCAGCTATATCATCATCAGCCAAAACGAATTCTCTTGCCCTTATGGCTAGTCCGTAAACATTATATTCTTTATCATCAATCTTAACTTTTTCATCACCTTTGAGGGAATCAAACGATTGACGAATTTCCAAAACATGATTGTTTTGAATTATATCTCCATTTACATCTATATTCACTTTTCCTAAACTATAAATCCCTGGTGTGAGACAGAAATGGACCTTGTCAGGCTTGGATGGAGTTTTGGCTAAATAATTGTTATAATCTCTTGCGACATAATAGCCATTGCTCAAAGCGTAAGAATAATCACTAGACACATTCTCAGAATTTACTATTTCGTTGTCTTCTATTACTCCGCTATTTAGAGTAATTGTAGAGTTTTCGCTTCCATAGACTGCGCCACCAAATCCTGCAGTGGAGTTGCGGGTTATATACCCACCAGTCAAGACCAATGTGCTTTCATTGACATACACACCGCCACCACTTTTTGCCGCAAAGTTGCCGGTAATATTGGCTCCCGCGTTTACTTTGAAAGTCGATGATTGTCCGAAATACACGCCACCACCATATTCAGTCGCAAAACTTCCCTCTATGAATCCATTATTAAAAATCACAGTAGAATCTACTATATAGCACCCAGCGCCATAAGAAGCCCTGCCATTACTAATTGTAAGATTATTTAGTTCGATGTAAGGGCTAGAATCTATAAACATAGCCCCTCCTAAATCACTTAATTTCGGGCTGGATGTTCTACCATTATTTAGAGCCCCTGCTATAGATAGATTTTTACAATTGCTCATGTATACACAATCTCCACGTAGAGAATGTGGATTATCACCATCTTTGCCATCAAATTCTTCACTATAAGTTCCTGTGACCTCACCTAGATTGATAGAGAGAACTCCACTATTATCAGCAAAATGTAATTCAGATAAATATACACCACCACCATACTTAGCATTATTACAATTGATAGTTCCACTCAAGTCGATGTCAAGTCCCTTTAAATCCACATCTGAAATGCTACCAACAGCCAATCCTCCGCCATATGTAGCAGAATTACCTATGATTTTGGCACTTTTTCCTTGAGTAAATGTGACGCCACCTATTTGTGCGGCTAAATCTAAATACACTCCACCACCTTTTCCCCCAGCAGTGTTAGAAGAGATTTCTCCTGCGGTGAAATTGAGCACCCCAGAAGCGACATACACGCCAGCACCATTCAATGCCATATTTTCACTTATCACAGACTTGGAGCTATCGTCTTCGTCTGAACTTCCTATATTAACAATAGCATCATTTTGTAGTATCGCTATACCACCACCAAAACCATAATCTGATGTCAGTTGCGTTGAATCATTAATGACTTTCTTGTATCTCTTAAAATCTTGAACTCCGCCATTGTGACTTATCTTTGTCACACCCATTAAGGTTATAGTGCCATGTTCCACTGCTATGGCTCCACCTTTAGGGGATCCACCACCGACATAGTTGTCTTTGAAAGCAAAACTGGTGATTATAAGGTTAATTTTTTCATCTTCTGGAGTATCTGGAGCATCTTGCACATTGTAATACAATCCACCACCGACTAGGGCATAGTTGCCTATTATTCTAGCATTGACAACAGACGAATCATTATTGCCCTTAAACTCCGCATTCGTTTTAAGATTCTTGATGTATAATCCACCACCATTGGCATTCTTGGCAATGTTATTCTCTATCTTGGCATAATTGCCCAAATTAATAGTTCCACCATCGACATAAATACCACCACCACCAACTTGATTAGGATTTGCTACATCTGTCCCTGCTTCTCTATCTCCCACTGACTCATTGTATGAGACTTCGGCATTACTCATGTTAAGTGTGCCACCCTCTGCTACAAAGATGCCACCACCATTGATAGCCTTGTTCCCTTTAGGATTTTCTTTTTCATCTTTGCCTCCGATTTGGGCTCCAGATCCTTCTAGGCTTAATATTCCGCTGGCGATATAGACACCACCACCATTACCATACTGAGTCTTCTCTCCCTCGTTGGATACGGCTTCGTTGGACATTATCTTGGCTTTCTGTGTAATAGACAAGGTTTCTGTCACCGCATCGCCAATATCCACATACAAGCCGGCACCATTAAGGGCCTTGTTGCCAGTTATTGTAGTATCTGAGCTAAAGCCTGAATTACTTGAGGAGTCAGCATTATAGCAAACATTTCCGCATTTGATGTAAATGCCACCGCCACCTCCGACATAAGGATTATCTCCCGTATTATATACTCCCTCGCCATTATTTACAGAATTGCCTTCCACAGTGACGATCATGAATATGATCTTGCGAGCATTGATATACATGCCACCGCCATTTCCGTCTGCACTGACCACTCCATTCTCGACTGCAGCATTGGCTATATTCTTCGAAATGGTGACATTCTCAAGTTTTACATTGAGACCAGTTTTGGCATCAGGATTGTCGAAATACACACCACCACCGTTGGCAGAAGAGTTGTTCGCTATATTAGTAGGCTTATTACCATTCGCCCTCAGGATAACGCTATTGTTCTCACCCTGTGACTCGGCATTTGAGAACAATCCGCCACCGTTTAATGTAGCTGAGTTATATGACAATGTTCCACCAGCCATATCTAGTATGGCAGATTCTGCAATATACACACCACCGCCATTTTCTGAGGCGTAGTTGTGTGATACATTGCCTGTTATATTAACCTTGCCAGCGATAGCATACACACCGCCACCATTTTTGGCTGAGTTGGAATAGGCATCAGCTGTGGCTACCTCTTCGCTTTCGCCATCGCCTATATTTCCACTAATATTGAGCTCGGATCCCTTGCTGAACACAGCACCGCCATTTTCGGCTGTATTGCCAGTGAATTCTCCGCCTTCAATATTGACTTTAGCATCCTGTGCCACATAGATAGCACCACCATCGGTGGCCTCATTTGAAGTGAATGCCACTGAACCAAAGGTGGTCCCTTTAGACTCCACGACATACATGCCACCGCCATTTGTGGCTGAGTTTGACTCAATAGTTCCATTACTTATGGAGATGTCGCTATTCTTTGCCACGCATAGTGCACCGCCGTTAGTGGCTGAGTTGTGTGTCAAAGTTCCACTAAGGCTGAATGATGAGACAGCCTCGAGATACACACCACCACCATTAGTAGCATAGTTATATGAGATAGTGCCGGATATATCCACATTGCCACCATTGGCATAGATTCCACCGCCATTAGTGGCTGAATTGGAATGATTCTCGTCATCGGCTGTTGTAGATTTATCCTCACCTATTATGGCGCCCTCACCTATGACTATCTCTCCGTCTAGTGAGTATACACCGCCACCATTATTGGCGATATTGCCATATATTGCTCCGCCTTGCATGTCAAGAGTAGCAGAAGTTGCTACATACACACCGCCACCAAGAGCGGTGACTTTATCCTCGCCCTCTATTGTGGCTGTGCCATTAGAGGAAATCTGTGCTTCATCATTTATGTTGAGAGAGCCAGATTCGACATACACGCCAGCGCCTTTTGTGGCATAGTTGCCACTTACCTCGGCATCACTACTCAATGTAGTGTTGCCCTCAGAGTATACACCGCCACCACAATCGGCTTTATTGCCACTTATTGTAGCATGAATTGTGGCTGTCATACCACTGCCGACAAATATGCCACCAGCATTTTCACTGGCTGTGTTGCCTGTGACTTTAACGCCACTAGGTATCTTGACTGCACTACTACCTGCTAGATATAACGCTCCGCCATCACGTGCATTGTTGCCTGTAAATGTAGCATCGCTATCTTCAGTAAATGTGAGTGTGGCATCACCGAGATATATTGCTCCGCCATTCGCAGGAGTGGTGGAGTTGCCAGAGATATTGACACTCTTGCCTATTGTAAGTGAACCACGAACTATGGCTATGGCTGAGCCATCACCTGTGGCAGTGACACCAGATATAGTGATGCCATTCAGCACTGTCTGACCACCATCTATGTATATCGCTCCACGAGTGACGGTGCCTGTAATGGAGACATTCGACACGGTCTCAAGTTTTCCAGCTTTTACATATACCAGTCCATTAGATGCTGTGCAAGTATTCTCTATGGTGGTGTTCTTTATGGTGGTATCACCGCCATCTACATAGACAATAGAGCCATTGACATTGCCAGAGATATTGCCAGAGATATTGCTGAACGACACTTGATTGGCTGCCCCGTCACCTTTGCCTAAGAATAGGTGTCCTGCCTTCACTGTGATGAGAGGCGAAGTGCTACTGTATGAGCCATTGTCGAACTTGACATTGTAGATGTAGAGAGATGTGTTGGCGCTATTAAGCTCCAATCTCGCCTGCATCTGCAGTCCGTCATAACTTCGAGCGGTGACAGCTATCTGCCTCCACTTACTATCTTGTGTCTCAAGGGACACTCTATTGATATATTCTTGAGAGAGGTTGAATGAACCGGAAGTCAAGTTGACCACAAATTCCTCTTCTCCGCTACCGGTTATTTGTGCCAGACCATCGATTGCCTCATACTCAGAAGCCAGATTGATGTTCTCGAGCAAGACCACGTCTATATGTCTATAGCCATTGGCATAATCTGCACTTAGTGAGGAGAGTGCCTTCTCTAATGTGATGTAATATCTTATGAATTCCTTATTATCACTACTATTGTAGAATATCTTGGCGACCTTCCTCATGCCTATGATGACGTCATAATGTGCTGTGCCGTCATCAGATGTGAGGGAATCTTTGTAATCCAAAACGAAAGCATATTCATTGCCATTTGCATCTATACCACAGAATAGTCTGTCGTCTGCAAATCTATCCGCTATCCTATGGTCATACTTGGCTATAATGGTGTAGCAAGCATTAAAGGCATAATCGAGTTTGAGATTGATAGGCTTGTCGTTGAGGGCTGTGTTGTATCTACCGTTGACAAAGATATAACTATTGAGCATAGAGCCATTAGGTGTGTAGTAGTCTATGAGATACACATTGTCTTGAATATGGAGGGCAGAACTGAGAGCCTTATCCTCAGGCTTTTCGTCTGCCTTGATGGTGGAGACAAGGGCGAATCCATTGCCATAGGAATTGACATAAATTCCGCTGGACTTGCCACCATCTAATGTGGATATATTGCCACTCATGGTGACAGACAAAATATTGACAGATGTGGAGATGTAGTTGGGTGCGACATACTTGAGTGTGGTATATATAGCACCACCCTCATCGGCTATGTTGTTAGACATCTTCACTCTCTCGTCATTGACACTGTCTCCTAGGTTGAGAGTGCTGTTCTCATCTAGGAACACTGCTCCGCCATTGCCAGACAATACTTGGTTGCCTAGGATATTGCCTTGAGATATGGTCACGAGAGAAGTTGTAGAATATATCGCTCCACCATGGCTACTGGAAGTATTGCTAGTGATAGCGGACTCTCCTCCTATGGTGAGCTTGATGCCACTGGCGAATATACCTGCTCCCTGACCTCCCTGCTTGACATATCTATTGAGTAGAGATGTGTCAGTGGACTGCTCGTAAGTCTTGGAGTCATTGTCGTAGATGTAGTATTGATCTTTGACAAAATCCTCAGCGTCTATCTTGCCCACATTGACATAGCTCGGCTGACTAGATGCCAACTTATAGTATGTGACAGAGCTGTCCCATTCCTCTGCTCTAGCCACTGCTCTGGCCACACAATATTCATATTCACTTATGGAGCCCACTCTCACAGAGTAAACATATTTTAGGAACTCTTCCTCACTTCTTATAGATTTCGGTGTGAGTGAGGAGCCAAGATAGTAGTTGCCACTTCCTTGGAACTTATACACAGGCTCATAGTAAGGCTCGAAGCCTTCGCCCATTTTCTTGACATACAATGTGCTCTCTAAAATCATGTCATTGGTGACATTGGATGCCACTTCATACACATAGCCCTGTCTTACCACATAGTATTCTGTGTCGGCATCGTATGTGCTAGCTCTGTCATATGTCCCCGTCAAAGTATTCCACACGTAGTAATAACTGGAGGCGAAATCTCTAGATTCTTCCACCATGTTATACACTGCCTGTGCTACTCCATCTGTTATGGTGACATCTGTGAGTGACAGGTCTAAGTAATAGTCATAGTCTCCATCGGCATTCTCTGCTCTATAACTTCTGGCATAGATTGCTCCGCCAAGGCCTCCACCCGAGCTATTTATCTTGTCTCCTACGCCTGAGATGTTGCTAGAGAATGTAGCATGATATATGCTGACAGATGCAGGAGACAGGGTGGCACTCTCCAGCCCCTCGAGGATATACATGGCTCCGCCGTTCATGGCGAAGTTCTCGATGAATGAGACAGAATATGTGGCTCCGCTCTCTCCTATGGTCATGCCAAGTGTAGCAGAAGAGTATATGGCTCCGCCGTTGCCTAGGGCGCCATTTTGACTAAATGTATTCTCTCCTGTGATGGCGAGGGAAGAATCTATCATATAGATCACACCGCCGTCTCCCTTGGTGTAATTGTTCTGGAATATATTCTTACTGCCAAGCGTTAGAGAGGAGCCCTCACCGGCATATATCACTGCACCATTGACACCGACATAGCCGTTTACGCCAGTAGCTCTAATTTCACCGACATAGTTATTCTCAAAGTAAGCGCCTCTTACACTAACCTTAGCTCCTGATGAATAGATGACAGAGCCCTTGTTGAATGATGCATTGGCTATTCCTATGAATCTGCCACCAGTTATTTCGACATTGCTTCCTGATGGGGCAAATACGAGAGAACTCACCTTGCTGGCCATATTGTCGTGATACACACCACCTTGTATCTTGGCTGTCGCTCCGTCTGTCAGAGTGACATGAGACATATACGTGCTACCCACTTCGATGTTGGAATTGGATAGCTCAAAACTTGAGCCAAATACGACTGTTCCACCTCTCTCCACCTTAATAGCCACGCCAGTAGTTGATTCTGGATACTTAGCATCCAAACTCTGCAGAGAGAAGTTGGAATTTCTAAGTTGAAGAATAGGGTTAAGGTTGACATAATCAGTCCCCATTCCGTCAACATAGTTGCCAGTGAAGTATTCGTTCTGTATCTTTTGCTTGACTATAGGGTCCATATCACTTGGATAGCCGAACACGAGAGTATCCTTCTCACCTATTCTAAACAAATCACCAGAGAACTGTGTGCCTGACATAACGTCTATGCCACGCTCGATGATGGTTCCGTCTCTGTATATATCGTCATGTATATTGTCACGAATAGGCACATTGTATAGTGAGAAGGTATTCTTCCTTGTAGTGCTGTTGGTTATAGTTCTAGCAAGCAGGGTGATTCTCACACCGTTCATCTTATCGGTATTGAGGCTCCTATCAAGTCCTGGCTGAGCGTTGAATGTATACAAGGTCTCTGTGATAGAGAGTATTCCATTCTTAGGTTCGAAATACTTATAGTAGTTATCCTCATTCTCCTTAGTTTGCTCTAGCATATTGATGAGAATGATGCTGTTGTTGCTCGCCTTGAGGAGAGCATCTGCCAGAGTCTCATACACAGCCACGAGGTCGCCCTTTGCATCAAGTTCTTGGAAATACTGCTGACTGATGACGAGATGTGTGGGCTGGGTGTCTGAAGAACCTGCCTTGAGAGTCTGTCCAGATGACAGAGGCAGATCGAACATATACTTGTATATTGCCTTGAGAGTGGATAGAGTGCAATTGAGAGAGACGACTTTGTCGCCATAATCTTTTTTCTCTTTTTCCACTTGAGACAGGTCAGTATCGCTGAAGACCACCTTGAATCTCACCACACCTCCGTCAGAGGACACGAGTGCCTCGTTCTCTACATTTTGAGCAGCGACAGCGAATGCTGTGGTCTCCTTGTATGACAATTTGACAAGGTCGGTGATGTAGTCTATCTTGCACTTGAATATAAGTCCACGACTGGCCAAGCCGCCCTTATAGCTATACATGGCCTCATAGTTGTAATCTAGCCAAATGCCTGCGAGAGACTTGTCCTCACCTTGAGAGAAAGTCGGCTCTCCGCCAAGTAGGACATAGCCATACTTGAGATACATGTTGAAGCCATCTCTATATTTCTCATCACCGCACTTTATGACATTGCCCTCTACTGTGCCATTGTATATGCTGAGCTGAGAGCCAGTGCTCTCTGTCTCTCCACTGACGAACAAGCCTGCACCTGTCCTGTAGATCAACACACTGCAGATTACTTCACCAGTGTCATCTTTCTTGTGTTCTACGACATAATGTATGCCATAAGCCATCTCGTTGTTTCTAATCTCGGCATTGGATATGGTGCCCACAGTGCCGAATAGATATAGACCTGCACCGCTGGAGTATGACTTGTTGCCACTAATTGTAGGACTGCCGTCACTTGTGGTGGAGGCAATGGTGAGTTCTCCACCCAACATATACACACCTCCACCTGAGCCTTTACCCTCTTCGTGATCAGTGGCTAGTCTTTCATCAGTCTCGCCATAATAGTTCTCTTTGTCTAAGTAGGTGTAGAGTGTGGCGATATTGCCGGATATTTCTCCAGCATAGATGCTTAACTTGGCACTTTCGGCATAGATAGCACCGCCCAAAATGGAGCGATTGCTCGACAATACGCTGGCCCTTATCTCCACAGAGACGCCATTCATATACAATGCTCCGCCCTTGTTTTGAGCTATGTTGGAGGTGAATGTGGCCTTCTCTATGAGCATGGAGCCGGAGGAAAGATATATACCACCACCAAAGGAAGCCTTGTTAGATTCAATACTTGGGCTGTTCTCTCCACTGCCTGTGATGGTGGACCTCTGTGAAGAAGCATAGAATATGGCACCGCCATATTGAGTAAGAGCGATAGGGCCCTCACCACAAGATGAGATGTTGCTTGCACCAGAGATACTGATGGAGCCGGTCTCCACCACAGCGATGGCACCACCATAAGGAGCATAAGAAGAAGTGATGTCGACTGCCTCAAGAGAAAGTCTGCCCTGAGAGACATATATAGTCCCGCCATAATATGTGGCTGTGCTAGACGTAAATGCCACGCCGTTTATTCTGCTAGTCGTGGAGCTTGATGAGAAGAATATGGCACCACCATTCTCATTACCAATATTCCTTGCAAATGTAGTGTTGGACGTGCTGTCGCTAAGCACAATACTGCCACTGCCTGACACATATACAGCGCCACCCAAGAGAGCTTCGTTGTCAGAGATATCCACCACGTCATTGACGTCTTGGATATTCATCGTGCCACTTTCCACGAAGACTGCACCGCCATAGGTGGCTAGGTTGTGAGTAAGTGAGCCGGACTGAATGGTGAAGCTGCTCTTTTCTGCCACATAGACCGCTCCGCCATAGGTGGCAGATAGGTCGGTCAAAGTGGCACCTATTATGGTGAGCCCTGTGCTATCCTTACTCGCCACATACACAGCACCACCGCCATTAAATCCAGTAGGATAGACCACTGTGGAGTAGTCTTTGGGGTCTGTTATCTCTATGTATGAGGAGATGCTCGTCTTGTTGTAAGACAGGCAGACACCCTTGAATAGATTGACACTGCCTTTGCCCGCTATGACTATGATAGGAGCTGTGCCTCTGTCCTTATATGTATCCTTTTCTCCGCCATAGATATTGAATGTGGCTGTATTGCTGTCGTCATTGATATTAAGTGAGCCGAATACAGCTATCATCACACCGGCATAGTTCTCGTCTCTTATGATGCTGGCGTCATCTTCACTGACCAGCGTGACACTCTTGCCAGTAGGCACCACTATCATGGAACTAGATGAGATGACTTGGTCTTTGGTTATGTGGATAGTATATAGCGAGCCATTGTCCTCATACTGCTCTATGGCATCTTTTATGGACGCATAGTAGAATGTATTGCTCTCGCTATCTGTGACGTAGCAAGTGGAGTTGGTCATGAACACCTTTTCGCCTTCCTTGGTGAACACCTTGCTCGTAGCGCTGAATCTAGTAGGATTGGCCACCTGCTCATTGTCATATAAAGCCACGAGTATCCTCTCGCCGTCTTTGAGCTCCTCCTCGAGTTCGATGGCTATCTTAGACGAGACAGATGTGCCATAACTCAATGCTGAGATGAACACCTTGGTGCCAGTGGCAAGATACACGCTGTCAAGGTTTACATCGTTGTCCACAATGAGAGCCTTGTCGGCTGTATTGCCTAGATAGATGCTGGCATAGGCTCTACTCTCATCTCGACTAATGGTGCCAGAGGATATGGAGAATGTCGCCTTGGATGAAATGTAGACATTGTCACCAGCGCAATTATCTGTGTTGAAGTTGGCTGTAATCATGGCATAGCCTAGGCTGAGTCTGGCTAGTGAGTCTAGATACACACCAGCACCTCTGAGCGCAGAGTTGCCATCTATCTTAAATCCTTGAGAAGTCTTGAAAAGGGCTTTGTCGCTGGCCTTAGACGCTGTGACAAAGAGTCCACCGCCATACTCTATGGCTGTGTTTTCCTTAATCTCTACATTCTTGAGAGATATGGACATATCTTTATTAGAATTGACGTATATTCCAGCACCATTCTTGCTGGCAGTATTGCCATCTATTATGCTTGGATTGGTGGATACTGCATTGCTCTCTAATGTGGAGGCACCTGTCATATACACACCTGCACCATACTTGGCTGAGTTGCTAGAGATGTTTGCACCACTTAAAAGCACTGCCTTGCCACCACTGACGACCATTCCGCCACCAGATTCTAATGCCACACATCCGGATACTTCGCCACCTATTCTCACTGTGCCGAATAATGCACTGGTCAATCTGACCGCCATCACTCCTGCACCAGAATAGGCGTGATTGTCACATATCTTGCCCCCGCTTGCCAAGGTCAAGAGTCCGCCTGTGACATACACACCACCGCCATAGTAGGCATAGTTGCTGGATATATCACAGCCCTCGCTAAGCAATACAGAGCCTGACCTCACGTATAGTCCACCACCGAGATAGTCACTGCTACTTATGGCAGATATTGTGTTGTTGCTGGAGATGGCTGTGTCAGAGACTCTAGATTGTCCCACCACCATATCAGCAGTGCTGTCTATATACACACCACCGCCCTGGCTAGCCAAGTTGTAGGAAATGATGGAGTCGTCACTAGATAGCAGTCTTCCATTGCCCTTGATAGCCACACCACCGCCATATTTGGCAGTATTGGGCTCTGCCTCTGTGCCTATAACTGCGCCATGCAATACAAGAGCACCCTCGCTATACACACCGCCACCAAAACTTGTCGCAGTGTTGCCACAGATCTCGCCTGAGGCTATGACCAGCATGCCACGATTTACATATATTGCTCCGCCATTTTCTCTGGCTGTATTAGATGATATGCTCACATTGTCTAGACTGCTGGCATATCTCTCGTCCTCGATAGTGCTGTCTATGTATATCGCACCGCCATTTGTGGCTGTGTTGCCAGTGATGACTATGTCACCTAAAGATTGAGCGGTCATATACACAGCAGAGTTGCTAGAGGCATATATTGTGCCACCTTTGACTGCAAAGTTGTCTCTAATTTCTGCCTTGTAGACATATAGGGAGGCATTGGAGTCAAGATAGAACGCTCCGCCCTTATCCATGGCTGTGTTGCCATAAATCTTTGCACCATCTACTACTACTGAGCCATTCACTATGTCTGCCACAGGGCCATTGTTTGCCTTGTGGTTATAGATATTGAGCATACTTGTCCCAGATGGTGAGAAACTGCTGTCGAAGTTGCCCTCTAGAGTGAGCTTGGCACCCTGCTTTGTGGAACTATCCACTAAGAAAGCGGAAGAAGCTGTGCTAGATGTATCTCCCACGATATTGAGAGGGACGAGCCTCACTTCTGCTAGACTTAGAGCCTTTTTGCCGAACTGGACATTGTTGCCAGAGACATTGAACATGACGCCATCAAAGCCATCTCCTCTATAGATGTTTATTTCACTAGCAGGAGTGGCGCCATTAGTGTCTGTAGCGCCGACAATGGTGACCTCTTTTGTCAGTTCCAGGGTCCTATACACATACATATCCCATTTGACTAGGATAAGGGCATAAGGAGCACTGTCTGTCACTGCGTCCTCTAGGCTGGAGTAATTGTCACCTCTTATATACTCGCCATCTACGTAGTCATATACCTCTATAATATCCTCTACAGCCAATTCATATTCGAGATATTTGCTATAAGTCTTGCCACCATTTAGTATCGTCCTATAAAGGTCGACATTGGTGTAAATCACGCTGTCACCTCTGCCCCTCTTAGCCACATGACCGCTCAAAAGCACCTCGTCAAAGGCATTGATGGAGTAGAGTCTGGCAGATGACACACTGCTATCCTTGAATGCGTCTTTCTTGACGTCCACTCTCCTAGGTAGAGAGACGAATGTGAGTGAAGATGAGCGGAAAGCGTCCACGCCTATGGTGACCAAAGTATCGCTATCCACCAAATGTCCCACTCTCACTTCCTCGCTAGGGATAGATGCGCAATTCTTGAATGCCCTATCACCTATGCTGGTGACATGAGACAGGTCAAACTTGGTCTCATCTGCACCCAAAATGCGCAGCCCTGTGGCCCCCTTGAATGCGTCAGCACCCACAGTGGTTATGTCTCCACTGGTGATGACTGCCTCAATATCTGTGCAATCTTCGAAGGCACCACTGGCTATCTCTGTGGAAGATAGATACACTTTCTTAAGACTATTCATCAGAGTAGTGTCATCAAATGTATATAGCACTCTGAGATTGGAGGCGTCACCTGCTGTGTGACCTATGAATGGCAGGTGAATAGATGGGCTGGCTAGTCCATAGAAAGCCCCGTCTCTAATATAAGACACACTATCGCCCACAATGAGGTCGTCTAATGTGACGCCTAAGAATGCTAGAGGCAATATTTCTCCCGCAAATGATGTGAGGTCACACACGTCACTGGAGGACAAAGCCTCAAGGTATGTGTGCAGATTGCCACCCTCATATATGATGCCGTCCTCTATCTTATATATGCCGTCCTCTGTCAATATGACGGAAGTAAGTGCTCCGCCGGACAGTGAGCCATATCCAAGAGTGAGGCCACTGACATCGAGATTGACCATAGTCAAGTGGTCGAGGTGATATAGAGCCATATCCTCTAGAGTGAGACCCTCCGCCATAAGACTGAAGTCAATAGAGGCTATGCTGTCGTTGAGAGGGTTGTCGCTAAATGACACACTCTCTATGTCAGGGCCCATTGAGCCGTCTGGCAATATGGCGTGTCTAGGCAATGTGAGATGCTCGCCCTCACCTGTGAAGAAACTCAAAGCGTTATTATTGAGTCCTGTGATGGCCTTGTAGTCACTGCTATAGGAGAATATGAATGGATTGGTGTAGTAAGCCCACACTGCATACAATGTGACACTGCCCACCAATACGTGCTCACAGCCCTCTCCCACCTTCTCTCCAGCAGTCAAGAATATCTCCCCATTAGGAGTGAGTGACCAGCCGACAAGATAGGCGAAGAGGTGATTTCTATTAACCGAAGTGGCAGAAGTAGAGTCTGCTATCTCGATATTGGATAGCACGCTGTATTGTGAGTGGATGGACTGCTCCTCGCTACTTGAGACGAAGCCCCCTATAACATTGTGTGTGGTGTTCTTGTTGTAGGTTATCACGAATGTCGCAGATAGGACAGGATAGAAGAACACTATGTCTGAGGATAGTGACTGATATCCAGATGCCTTCTCAAGTAGAGCACTGTCCAGCACAAGAGATGTGGTGTCTGCTGGGACATCTAGTTCTCTCACTGTGGCGCCCTCTCTGGCGAATGACCAGCCTTGGAAGTCCACACTCTCCATTCTGTTCACCTCGAATGTGTCGCCGAAGACGACAGATTTCGAAGTCTGTGGTGAGGTGAGGAATGTCAAGGTGTATGTCTTGCTATTTATCTGCATAATGGCATATTGATTGCCATTTCTAAGATTGACAGAGATGCTGTCTCCTGAGAATGTCTTCTCCTCTCCATAAGTGAGAGGTGAGAGAGCTGTGAGCATCTTGATGCTCCCCACTCTGTATCCCAATCCCGCAAATGTGTTGAGCTCGCTCTGTGAGACAGATGCTATGCCGTCACCATTCTGTGAGACATGGACATCTGCATATTCCTTCAAGGTGTCGTCCTTGAATATCCTGATATAGTTGAGGTCGAAGATGGCATATAGGTCGGTGTTGTCAAGGATGATAATCTCACTCCCGTCCTCAAATTCCACATTCTTGTCTATGACATCTTGAGCATTGGACGAGAAGCCAATAAGATGTGAATATGACGGAACGGTGAAGCCGGTCATATCGTGACTATCGAGGGAGAAAGTCCCCTTGTAGTTCACTTGAGTAGGAGATATGCTTCCTGCATTGTGAATGGTGACAACAAAACTATTTACTCTGTATTGTGCATATAGTACCACCACAGCACCATCTGTGCTGGTGAGATTGACAATCTCGCCATTTAGTGCAAAACTACTGCCCTGTCCGTCCTTTTGAGTGTTCCACCTCTCTTGTGTATAGCCGTTGGTGGAGAATCTCTCGCCAGTGAGGACTCTAGTCTCTCCATAACTTAGAGTGATGGGCTCAATGTTGCCAGACACTATCTCGCCTGTGAGATTGCTGTCGAATATCACTGTATATGTGTTGGCTCTCCACTCGCCATAGAGGGTGATGGTGTCACCATCTGTGGAGGAGAGGTTGTATATTCTATCGCCTATCTCATAGGCTGTGCCCTGTCCGTTCGCTTGAGTATTCCAGCCATCTTGTGTATATCCTATGGCTGAGAATGTGTCATAAGGCAGAGTGAAGTATTCGTCATAGTTCACCACGACAGGCTCAATATCACCTGTGGCGGTGGAGGAATTGGCGTTGAACTCAATGGTGAAAGTATTGGCTTTCCAGATGACATACACTATGACATCGCTCTCTGTCATGGCGAAGTAATCTCCGTCCTTATCCTTGCCCTCACTATTATATGTAACAGAGCCCGTCTGACTGAGGTCGAAGCCAGAGAAAGTGTATCCCTCTCTACCATCTAGTGCTGAGTAGATGAGTGACAGAGCGTCTGCTCCATTGTGAGTGGTCATGACATCTCCCTCATATTGCTCAACATACACTTTGACCTTGAGGAACTGACCTATCCTCTCCACTCCCTCTACTTCTATTGTGCTCGCACTGCTAGAAGATATAGAGGCGGTGTCGTTGATGTCAGCATAGAGATAATAGTATAGATTGCTCCACCTAGCATAAATATCTACATCGCTTCTAGGCATAGCAAGTGTGCTAGGAAGGTCTATCTCATTGCCTTCGAATATATAATACCAGCCTCTGAAGTCTCTGCTCTCTTGAGTGAGAGTGATGCCTGATATAAGAGGAATGATGTCGGTCTTATATTTGACAGAAAGCACCACTCCGTCATCTATCTCATCACCAGAGACTGTCCCGCTAGGCACTCCACCCTCGAAGTGCAGATTGAGAGAGTATATAGCCTCTGTTATGACTATATTTTGAGTAGAAACTTTCATTCTATAATCGTCTTGCTTGTCCTCTTCCACATCGAAGTAGGAGTCCACTGGTGTCTGCCCATTGGCGAATGTGGCCACTCTCACTTCTTCCCCGCTTGCGGGATAACTGCTAGGGACAATGACCATCTTGACACTGGAAGTGATGGCTGAAGAAATGGTGACAAATGCACCCTCCCCCAGAACTATTCT
This sequence comes from uncultured Clostridia bacterium, assembly GCA_947303145.1. Lineage (GTDB taxonomy): Bacteria > Bacillota > Clostridia > Christensenellales > UBA1242 > UBA7862. The sequence continues at coordinate 29,965 of CAMYXB010000001.1, forward strand.
GTCCAGCATATCCACACTTCCACCGATGGACAAGGTGGAGAGTCTGTCGAGACTTATCGTGCCACGATTGCCGTCACTGCCGAATTCTCCGCCATTTATCATCACAGTGGCACGCTTTTGCTCGCTATCGCTACTGATACTCATAGATGAGCCAATAGGGGCAGTGTTGAGTGAGAATTGTGTGGCGTCTAAGACAAGTCTGCCGGCCTTGATGGTGATGGCACCACCCTCTTGTGAGGCAGTGTTAGATGTGAACATGCTCCCTGACAGACTTATCTGCTGTAGAGATCCCTCATTGGATACATATATGGCTCCGCCAGAAGTGGCGCTATTACCCTCGAACTGGCAACCATCACTGGCTGACAGCACAGCATAGGAGCTGGAGGAAAGACCACCCACGTATATCGCTCCACCAAAGGTGGCGGAATTGGTCTTGAATGAGCAGGAAGAGATGGTGACGGCCTTGCAATTCTTCTCTAGATAGATGGCTCCGCCATAACCTGATCCGCCTGCTACATTGCTCTCGAATGTGATGCCACTAAATGACGACTCTCTGTTGCTGGCGTAGTATATGGCTCCGCCATAGATGGCCTCGTTGTCCTTGAATAATCCGTCATCGAGATTTGCTGTGATGACAGCATTGCCTGTGGCATAGATGACTGCGCCATATTTTGCCTTGTTGTTCTCGAACTTGCTCTCGCCAAGGATAGACACACTGCCTGTGGCATAGATGGCTCCGCCACTCACTGCCCAGTTGGAGTCAAATGTCGCTCCGTTGATATTAAGCACGCCCTCGCTATAGACACCGCCACCCACACTTGAACTGGTGGAAGTCATAATGGAGTGATTGTTCCTTATAGTCACGCAACTATTGAGTGTGACACTGCCAGTCTTTGCCACGTGCAAACTGCCGGCGTAGCTGGTCACATTGTTGCCGTCTATGGTCAAAGTAGATGTGGCGTTGTTGTCAAATGTGACGGAGGATAATATATCTATGAGATACTTGCCCTCTCCACTGAAGCCATCGGCTCTTTTAAGAGTGATGTTGTCTCCTGTAGGAAGTATGGTGACATCATAGGACAGAGTGAGCGTCCTATCTAACACAATATCTCTCTTGACTAGATATAGGCTGTCTCCTGCCCTGAGGTCGCTGACAGCAGAATATATGTCAGTGTAGTCGATGGTGATAGGATTGCCGTCTATCTCCCTGTATATATATGCCACTGCCACACCGAAAGATGCTGTGAGAGATATAGATTTGCCTCTCTGTATCTTGGTGAGGTCTATCATAGGATTGGCCTGGTCATATATCACAGAGCCAGTGGTCATAAGTCCAGTCAAGATGTGCTCAGGGTAGTTGAATATATTCCTAAAGTGGTGGAAACTAACCACGCCCTCTGCTCTACTGAATGTCTCAGTATATGTCTTGGTGATAGCATTGACTGTGATAAGCTTCCTGTATTCTCCCTTGCCTTCCACTGTATAGGTGGTGTCGGAGGACAACCCTTCTATGAAGGTGGCATCAACGCTAGAAGGAATCTTCACCTCCACACTCACTGTCTCCAGCTTGAATGTCGCCTCGAAGTAAATCTTCTTAATATTGTTCTCTCTGATAACAGATGATGCATTCACTAGGTCTCTCAAGGTGAATATTGTGCCATTGCTTATCTCTTCTATGCCCTCAAAAGCAACATATTCGTCATCTTCGTTCTTATATTTCGCCACCCATTTATCCACCTCATAGTATGGCTTGATGTCACTGGCGACAGTGAGGGTGACACCGCTCTCTGCTGACAAGTATCCTGCAGACATCTCGCTCCCGTCCACGATGAGATAACAATCGTAGTTTTCCGCTTTCCATTGAGCGTAAATGGTGATGACTTCATTGGACTTCTCGCTATCTGTGGTATACCATGAGGAGAGTTCGCCACTCTCATTGTAGTAGGCGTATCTTTCCATCAGGCTGTAGCCGAATCTATCACCTGTGATACCGGAGAGGACTTCACTCAAAGTTTTCTCCTTGATATACACTCCACGAAGAGCATGACCTCTGACATCGAGCATAGGCTCGCCATCTTTTATTATCTCTAAAGGCTCGCCATATTCGCCAGTTATAGCCCTTCCATCAAGGAATAACTGTCCTCCATTGCCATGTATGATGATATTGTCTGCAGAAGGTTGCAGAGAGAGGAAATATCCGTCTTTGCTTCTAACTAGGCAATATACTGCAAGATCTCTATTATTATCATTATTATTTAGCGAGAAGCATCGAGAATATCTCATGAATGAGTTTTGGTCGGAGAACTCTATGACATTGTGCTTGCCCTCTTCCTCTAGTTTCTTCCTAAGAGAAGGGATATTGTCTAGGTCTATGTCTATGATTATCTTGCCATCTACGAGTTCTTCGCTGTTGAGACTGGACGACTTGACATAAGAGTGATGCTCGAGCGAGAGACCCTCAATATATGCTGTGCCAGATATGAAGAGCTTGCCATAAGAATCGCTCTGTCTTCCTGCCACCTTGATAGTGCCACTGACTATGGTGTCTATGACTGACAAGGAGCCTGTATTGTCGACCAATATACTAGGCATATTGGAGAACATATCCTCTGTGGGCACTTTTTCTCCATTATCGTCACACACTCTCTCGTCCATATCCACGCCAGAGAGTGTGATGGTGGAATTGTTGGCGACAAATATATTGCTAGCTGTGCCACTAGCGCCCTCATTGTTCAATATTTTGCCGAAACTGAGAGTGTTGGCGACACTGCTTTCAAAGTTCACACCACCTACACCTTGTAAGCCAATGTTCTCACTGATAGTGGATCCCTCACTCATGAATAGGAGTGCTCCCCTCACTAAGTAGACACCACCACCCTTCACAGCACTATTGCCGTTTACGTGAGAATTGTTGAGGATTATCTTAGCATTATCCTCGGCATAAATGCCACCGCCACTATTTCCAAAGTTGTCGGTGATGGTGGAATTATTGATAGTCAAGGTTCCATTGTCGACAAAGGCAAAGCCACCAAAAGATATTTGAACCCCTTCCTTACCATTATTCTTGATCTCTAGATTCTCATTATCTTCTTCATTTATGATATTCACCTGAGAAGCGTTTATATACAATGCACCACCATAGTAATTGGTCTTAGTATCTTTGTTGTTATTGATGAGCGTCACATTCTCTATACTTGCTGTGGCGCTACTGGCAAATATTGCTCCACCACGATAGGCTATATTGCCATTAAAGGTGATGAATTGGACCGCTTCATTACTGCCGAACACATCACTATAAGTGTTTCCTCTGCTGTTGATGGTGAGTTGCCCCATAGCATAAATAGCGCCACCACCGTAAATTTCTGGTTGAGATGCGTCATCATTGTCCTGTATGTTGCCCTTGAAATATCCTGCCCATACATATAGACTGGAGGCACTGTATATGGCACCACCTTGATTGTTCGCCTTGTTGCCCACGAATTCCACATTGGTGGAAAGGGTGAGTGTGCCACTGGTATAGATAGCTCCACCTCTATTAGAGGCTGTGTTTTTGCTAAAGAGAATGCTCTTCCCGCTATTGATATTTATAGCATTGCTGGCGTATATAGCACCGCCATCTGTGGCATAGTTCTCTGTGAACTTCACCGTCCCCAGTGTCAGACGAGAGGCGCTGGTGGCATATATCGCACCACCTAAGTGTGCGCTACTATCACCCTCCTTGTCCGCCTTATTATTGGAGAACAGGCAGTCCTCTATGCTGACCACACCGCCATCAATGTATATGGCACCACCATTGCTGGTAGATTCGTTGGACTCGAAGTAGACTCCGCTTAGATTGAGGACTCCGCTCCTTGCCACGTATATGACACCTTTGCCAGAGTGGATACTTGAGAAAGTCCCACTTTGCGCATCGGTAGTTTTATAACTATATCCGCCGTTTATGTTGGCTGTGCCATTCACTTCAATCACTGCCACACCACTGGAGGTGATGACGCCACTGAAGATCACTTTGCTACTGGTATTGAGTGTAGCACCAGACTCGACTATTATGATTGGACTGCTAATATCCTTCGTTGATGTCCAGACAAAATTGTTGGTCGAATCAATATTGAGCGTGGCTCCGCTCTTGATGGTGATTGTAGACGAGAATACCAATTTCCTATCATCGCCTTGTCCTTTAATGGTGACGGACTTGTTGACAGTGATGTTCTTTGTCACAGATGTCCCGTCCTCGGCATCGTCTATGACCACTACCTTGTATGATGCCAGAGTCCTTGCGTCCACCTCATCGAAGGCGTCCTCTACACTCTTGAAATACAGATTATAACTACTTGCGAGAGTGCTGACAGCCTTTTCAAGATATGCGACTATGCCTTGAGTGTCCCACACGGCATACAACTCAAGATTTTCATCATCTAAAGCCTTGACATCGGTCATCACACTGCCTTGCCTGTAGTAATAATAGTAGACACCATGTTCTTCTTCAGAATAATAACCCTTTTCATCAAAAGACTTGCCAGTAAATTCGTCTGCTGAGACTCCTTTTTTGGTGGAGAATCCTAGGAGAATGCCTGGGGTTTGACCATAAGTATTGTAGTTGTAGACGAAGAATGACTCATCATTATACATCACCACATTATCCTTGGAAGGCAGGGTGAGACTGTCGCCCTGAGACAGGACAACCTTGATTTGACGATCTGACTCGCCCTCTTTAAGCTCTGTAGGATTGTAGTGCAGGATTACATTGACGCCCTTTCTGACGTAATAAAATGTGACCTCTATCTCATCACCTTGCAGGTCTCTATTGTCTCTATCTAAGGTGAAGTCCTCATCAATATTGTGTGTGCCTGAGTCAATGAATGCAGGTCTAGCATTTATCTTATACTTCATGAACTGATAGTTGTCTGGCACAAATAGATGCTTGACATAATAGATGCCACCATTGTAGTGCGCTTCTATTCCATTAGGAGTGTTTATGATATAGTTCGTCTCCTCTCCAGTCTTTTGAGAGAGAGTGTCTTCGCCGATTCTCAGTTCGTTTATGTTTTCCGTGGTGCCTTGCAGTATCTCTACTTCGCTCTCGTCATACACCACTGTATATGCCTTATATAAGCGCTTAGGTGCGCCATTTTCCATCTTTAATGTGCCGTCATCATTGTATACGAAGCTATATCCCACGTTATACTCGACTCCATCATTGTCCTTAAATGTCATGTCAGGCAAAACAGAATAGGACTCTCCATTGCTCATTGTAATGGTGAGCTGTCTGTTGTTATTGAGTGAACCCTCGACAGGCTCATAGTGAACAAGTTGAATCTTACTGAAGATGTCCTCCATGAACATATTGACAAGGTCGCCCTTATAGGCATATTGCTTGGCGTCCTCTTGAGTGGTGAAAATGGTGTAAGTGATGCCCTCTGCTGAGAACTTGCCGTCCACTACATCGTATGGCACAGCAGTTTCAGAAAGGTCGAGTTTGGCCTTATTATTATCATAGTCCACATACACTCTAACCACACTCACCTGACTTGTCATGGCATATCCATCAGTCTTTATGCCATTGATGGTGGCACCAGTCTTGAAGTATTCGTTGATGCGGGTGAGAATGTTGCCCTCTCTCTCAACCACCAAGCCATCTATGGTGTAATAGCCATTTCCTGTGGAGCCATCAAGGAATTTATATGGCTTATTCATAGTGTCTATGTGTGAGTCGAATATTGTGTCGAAATTGAATGACACATGATACTCTATAGGCTCCCACACAGCGTAGAAATACATGTCATGTGCAGGATATGTGAGTCCGTCAAGATTGGATATGAAGTAGAATCTGCCTGTGTAGTCTCCACTCTCATAGTCATTGTCTATGGCGTCTATGGTGAGCTCTAATCCATCTTCCTCATCTATCTCAAACTGCCTTGCATACTCTGTGATATGCTTTTCATTCTCATAACTGAAATACACCCAGCCCATGTGTCTGTATCCTGCTCTTGTCACAGACATGGCCTCGTATTTATCCAAATCAGCGCTGATGTCACCAGCAAATTCCACCCTATATGTGCCAGCAATGCCCTTCTCTCTGCCGGAGGACAATTCCTCTCTATCCACGCTTAAATCATCGAATATGATGTCGAAATTCCTATAATACAAGTCCAGAGTATATCTCGTGTTTTCTTCATCTATTGGTGTCTCTGTGGGCATGAGCATATACTTGCTGGCGTGTTCTATCTTGAACAAATTTCTAGGATTTTCTTCATCATTTTTCATATCCAAGTAGAAGTCATAGCCGTCTTTAGTGGCGAACTCCACCATAGGCGTGCATATAGCAGTGATGCCGTCTCTATCTTGGTAGTAAATGCCGATGGAGAATAATTCATTTTCATCATAAGTCTCCAGATGGACTATTTCATCTGGATAGACATTATCAAACTCGTCTATGGACAGAGTTATGTAATGATAGCCGTTCTCCACCTCTGAATAGTCCTCTCCCTTACTAGAAAGATACTCATAGATAGACGACAGATATATGTCTTGATTGCCACCAAAGTATGTCCCACCATAAATATCTATATGTCCGTTGTTGAGTATGGCATAATTGCCATAAGTGCTTTTATTGTTGTGGAAGAACACTTTGCCTAGTTTAATCTCTCCATTATTGATAATGGTGGCTTTCTTAGCAGAGTTGCCCATAACAAATACATCTTTGAGGTCCGCCTCAGCGTCCTCTGCTATATATATAGAAGATGCCTGATAGGAGTAGTTGCCATTGAAATACTTGCCGGCGAAGTCATCATCGTTGCCCCTAGCCTTGACTGCGGCAAAATATTGAGCATAACTCTCGTTCTCTTCCTCTTCCCACGCTTCAACAGCTTCATAGTTTATCTCTACTGAACCATCGAGATTGTAGCTGGTATTTGCATCTATACACTCCTGTCTTTCCTTGTCGTTAATAGGGTGGTCACGATAACTAGACAGGTCCTTCTCTTCTATTGAGTGCAGGTTTTTGCTAGTAATCTCTACTTTGCCTGATGCAATATAAATACCACCACCATAATATGAGTAGTTCTCACTTATTTTTAGATCTTCACCTAATGTGAGTGTTCTGCCGGTAGCATCAACATACATACCACCACCCATATAATCTGATGCGCCTTCAAGAACTTCATCCAAAAAACTTTGGCCAAAATAATAGCCTCTCGCCGTGTCTGGCAAAATTGTGTTATTTTTTAGTATTAATATATTGGAAAGGGTGAGATTGCCTGTCTTATTGGCGTAATACACCCCGCCACCTTTCTTGGCTACATTCTCATTTATCCACAATGAGACATCCTCTATCTTAGTGTTGATGAAAAAGTTCCCACTTTCGTCTTGATCTTTGTCTGTGACCTCTCTTTGGGCACTTATAGCTGAGACTGAGCCGATGAAACTGGCAAAATACACACCACCGCCATTGTCTGCGACATTGGCAGTAATAATGGTTGAGGTAAATGACACTTGGGCGAGATCTTCACTGCCTTGCCCCATTATATACATATAGCCACCATTTTTTGCCACTCCAGAGGTCAATGTGCTATTCACAAAGGAAATACTCTTGCCAGCAAAGAATATAACACCGCCATTCCCATCAGCGCTATCGTAGCCGTCTGTATAATCTAGTAGAACGTCGTTTTCGTAATAGACCTTATAATCTCTGTTTTTGAGATTATTTACTGTGATGACGCTACCTCTATCGAAGTAGAGAGCTCCACCGTCCCCTAGAGACCTATTTTCTGCTGTGACGCAGTCATTGAATGTGATTCTAGCAAATTCTGTATACAGGGAACCTCCACCCTTTTTGGCATTATTTTTACAGAAAGCCATACCATTGAATGTGAACGCCACAGGTGAGGAGTCTCCATCTCCCACCATGGCCATGCCACCACCGAAGTCGGCGGTGTTGTCACTCATGACAAAATCTGCGATAGAGAGCGTGAGATTCACTCTCTTGAGATACATCGCTCCGCCATAACCTGCGAAGCCTTCCTCTGCGCTAGAAGTGGCTCTATTATTGGTAAACGAGACTGCAGACAAACTAAGCGAGCCAGAGTTGACAGCCAACGCTCCACCATAACAATTAACTTGTGAAGAAATGCTGTTGCTTTCGAAAACAACACTGGATATGGTGAGCGTGGAGCTCCTTGAATAAACTGCTCCGCCATACGCCTCAGCCTCACTGACTACTCTATTGCTCCTAAATGCAACAGAGGAGAGATTGACTGTTCCCTCTAGAGTATAAATAGCCGAGCCGAGATGACTGGAACTTGATATATTTTCAAATGAAACATTGCCACTTACATTGAGCCAACCTCCTTCCACACTAATGATAGGACTATCATTGGTGTCGCCATCTAAGGTAGAAAATTTTAGACTGGAATTAGGGGCTTTTTGACCAGTAATTTTGACTCTGCCGTTATTTAAGACACGGAATAGACTGCCACCGCCTGTCTTGTATATAACTGGGGTGTATTTTCTTCCCTCTAGTTCTATATTAAGCGTGATACCACTTATAACAAAAGTCTGGCCCACTGTGGTGTTGCTAGCTACGGTCACGTCTTCATTGCTGTTGCAGATGGTCACGGTCACGCTCTTGCTATTCGATAGCCCTGCATAAATGACAGCTTCGTCTAGTGCCTCTTGGATATTGCCATAGGTCTTGGTGTATGGTGTCGCATTCGCTACAAATCGATAACCCACTCCAAGTGAATCTTGCTCAAACTCCTTGAAATTGTTTATCTGTGCTACAGCATTGCCAAAGCCCAGCATAAAGTTGATGACATACTCGCCACCTACTTGACTGACACCTCTATTGGTGCGAAGCTCCCATGTAGCTCCGCCTTGCAGAGCGTCTCCAATTGGGTTGAAACTATCGTTGAGACGTCTATATGAATTGGCGTTCTTGCCTCTCCACTCGATGTATCTAGTGATAGGCAGAGTGAATACGGAGTCTATGACAATGGTGTCATCTGAGAATTCAAAGTAATATAGATTCTTTGAGCTGTCCTTTGCCTTGCTCACCATACTCTTTGTTTCGTTGTCTTTATAATCAATGGCAGACTCTGGGGCGGAGCCTGAATTCTGCAGATAGATACGCACTTTCACCTTGGCAGGCTCAAAGACAGGTGTAATGGTGATAGCGTTGTTATTGCTGAAGTCCATCAATCTGTTATATTCACCATTAGAGCCAGTGTATGTTATAAGTCCAGTCCTAGAGTCTATCTTCCACTTTCCATTACCATCAGGAGCCTCTATGAGCAGTCTCCTGTCCTTATCGTTGACGGAGATTTTCTCTCCAGCAGAGAAGGTGGACCACACTCCGTCTTGTGTGTTGTCTATTTTCCATTCCTTGAATGTATATCCCGATGGGACGTTCCAGCCGGCAGGAATAGAGGAGAGGAATGTGAAATCCTCACCATAAGTCATCTCTCCACCAGACAGAGTCTCCACATTGCTGTTCTTATAAGTGACAGACTTGGTTATGGGCTGATAGATAGCATAAAGAGTCTTGACTGGCACTGAGCCATCTATCACATAAGTGAGGGCACTGTCTACCTGAGAGGAAGTAGCACTTCTCTCATAGTATCCCACTATAACTCTATCCTTGTCCGCATCGGAGAGAGCGGAATATGCATCATAGTCTTGGACACTCTCGTCTTGCGACCAGCCGATAAATCTGTATCCATATTTATTAGGTCCCAAAGCGGAACTATCACTATACAATGGATATAGACGATATCTAAGTATGGTGTCGCCACCCACTTCTGTTATCTCTGGTCTAAGAGAAGGCAGGTTGAAAACAATGGCCGTCTGTTCCCCGTCCTCTTCGTCAATGTATGTATAGTTGTAATATCCGCCCTTTAGATCGAATATGAGTTCGAATGTATTATAGTTAGGTGTTAATACATATATATCATTATTATTTAATGCTACAGAAAGAGTGGCGCCGACAACGGAATAGTTGAATCCGTTGTGATTCCAGCCATAGAATGAGGCTCCACCCGCCTCTTCTGCCACGACAAGAGAGATGTCATCTATCTCTTCGCCATAACTTGACACGAATGTCACTCCTCCATCCACTCTCTCGAATATGAGTGTGCCCTCAGGGAACGAAGAAATCTGTCCCAATGTGTTAATTCGAATGAGAATGCTGGAATAATCTATGGCATATTCATCAATGCTCTCGTAGCTATAGGCATAATATATCTTGTCAGTATCGAAATTACTCGATGTGAGTGTCACCTCTTTGAGTCCAAAGTAGCCTTCGTAGTCAAGTAAGGTGTGGCTTTTTGCAAAGGTGTCGAAGTCTTGAGTAGAGGTGTCTATATTGCCCAGTTTGCCCTCCTCTCCATAGGTGTTGGCGTCCATGGTGATGAGTCTTAGGTTGCCCTTCCACTCGACAAATTCAGTCACATCACCACTCACTGTTATCCCCTTGCCGTCTAGAGTAGTGCTAGCATGATGATTGACTCTGGTGAAAAGCTCGTGTGCAGACAAAGATCCTGTATCTACTAGAGTGATGACATCGCCCTTGTAGGTGTAGGTGTAGATATAGTTTCCCCCTATCTCCCACTTGACACTCTCACCTGCCAAGTCTTGACCAAAGTAAATGTAGTCGAATGGAGTGGAGTGGAGAGCGACATCGTCATAGTCTCCTGCGTTTATCTCCACCTTATGCTCACTATACATGGCATAGAGTGTGACGGCATAATAAATCTCTCCTGTCTCTGCATTGAATGTGGCGCCATCAGCATGTGGTTGAGTGGCATCTCTGAGAGGTTGAACGCCACCATACACTTCTAGAAGGTCTATAGTCATGTTGGAGCCATAGCCCGCTAGATATTTCATCTCAAGGTCACTTCTAATGGACCAGCCAGCGAAATCAAATGTTCTGCCTGCTCTCCTAAGGATTAGTCTGCTCTCGTCTAGACCGAACGAAGTGGTGACGATGTTAGAGAACTCGTCTGTGTATGCGACCTCTCCGCCCACTGTGATATTTATGCCAGTAGTTCTCAAGAAAGATGATGTGAATGTGACACTAGGATTGCTCACTAGGCCATTGACACCGGAGGCAGTATAGAAGAGTTCCTTCACTTCCTCCTCGCTATCTAGATATACACCTTGCCCCAAGTCGAGCATAAGTCTATAGCTTACCTCTTCCCACACAGCAGTAAATGTGATGTCGAAGTCGTCTCCTACTATGTATCCATAGTCCTTGATAGGCAGAGCCCCTGGGGTGAAGGATTCTGGGCCTATGTATCCTGACACAGAGTAGAACTTGAACACGTCTGCATTGGAATAAATCTTGCCGTTATAACTCCAACCAGCGAATTTGGTCCAATAATTGTTGTCATAATCGAAAGCAATCATCTCAAAATCGCTGTCTGTGATGCTCTGTGATGCAAAGTCTAAATCCTCAAGGGCGAGAGAGGAGTCGTATAAATATGTAGCCAAAATATCACTATTGGCTCCGAGAGGATCTGTGAAAGTGACAGAATATTCCTTCTGCACCCACAGAGGATATAGATAATATATCATATTGTCCGGTGAGTATGTGTCTATGAAGTTGTAGGCATAAGGCTCGGAGTTCACCCCATCGCTGAAGAAGTATGCCCTAACTCCATTCTGCACTGCACTAGAGGTGAGTGCATATCCACCTGCTGTCTTCTCTATATTGCGAATATCACAAGATGATGACCAGCCTATATGCTCCCAACCAGCCAAAGTAAGCTCTGGACAGAGAGTGAAACTCTCGTCATAATCTACTATCTGTTCCGTCAAATCTGTAAAACCAGAAGTAGGGACCACTATTTGTCCAGTGGCATATTCGTCATAAGAGCCTAGAGCCTCTGTCTTGCCTGGACTGAGAGTCTCATATTTCACAATATATGTCAATGGCTCCCAAAAAACAGCGACATAAAGCTCGAATACTCCAGCGTCCTCGTTGTATATCACTTGATAATCCTGCTCGTATGAGCCAATGGCAATATTTGCTATGTTTTCGATAATATTGGAGTAATCATGACTGTCTCTATTGTAATCTACGAAGTAGTCAAATCTAGGTGAATAGCCCACTCTAGTAGGAAGAGGGAATGACTCATCTTCAAGGTTATAGTTATCCCCTAGTTTGAGACCACTAATGGTCAAAACTTTGCCGTCAAGGGATAAGTTCCCCACAATTTTGCTATTATCAAAATTTATTTTGCCAGCATTGTAGTCGGATATTACTTTGTCGATATATCTAGTTTGGTTGCTATTGTAGGCATCGGCCTGCGCTTGTGCCTGAGCATAGAGTTCATCTATCTGTTTTAGATAGACATTTTCCTCATCTGGAACACCA
>CAMYXB010000002.1 GCA_947303145.1 uncultured Clostridia bacterium
GAGTATGGAATTGCCGTCGCTTAACGGATAAAAGTTACCTCGGGGATAACAGGCTGATCTCCCCCAAGAGTTCACATCGACGGGGAGGTTTGGCACCTCGATGTCGGCTCGTCACATCCTGGGGCTGTAGTAGGTCCCAAGGGTTCGGCTGTTCGCCGATTAAAGTGGCACGCGAGCTGGGTTCAAAACGTCGTGAGACAGTTTGGTCCCTATCCATCGTGGGCGTAGGATATTTGAGAGGAGCTGCTCCTAGTACGAGAGGACCAGAGTGGACGTACCTATTGTGCACCAGTTGTATCGCCAGATGCATGGCTGGGTAGCGAAGTACGGACGAGATAAACGCTGAAAGCATCTAAGCGTGAAACTCTCCTCAAGATTAGATATCCCATAACATAAGTTAGTAAGACCCCTGGAAGACCACCAGGTTGATAGGTCAGAGGTGGAAGCATAGCAATGTGTGTAGCTGACTGATACTAATAGGTCGAGGGCTTGATCAAGTCAAATCTTGACAGGCAATAATATTTGTGTCAAAACTTGGATTTCGATATCCACTTGCTCTATATAATATGCAGTTGTGATGGAACTAAAAATTTTACTTGATTATACCAGATAATTCTGTTATAATACCATTGATGGTGACGATAGAGAGAAGGATCCACCTGTTCCCATACCGAACACAGAAGTTAAGCTTCTCATCGCCGAAGATACTTGGTTGGAAGCGACCCGGGAAATTAGGACATTGCCATCAAATCATTAAAGGCACCGCATGAGGTGTCTTTTTTGTTGCAATTTATATCGATAAAACTCGTATGTCCTAATTTCCCGTTAAAAAGGGCTCCCATTATGAATAAAGTGAATAATGGGAAAAAGCGAATAGATGGCGCCGGCTGACACAGTGACTTTTTGTCAAAAAAAGTCAAGTCAGAAAAGCCATCGTGTGAGCGCAGGACATTGCCATCTCGTCGCTACGTGCTATTGTCTCTCCATGTCAACTTTTCGTTGCCATATCGCTCGACTTAGCACTAGCTCCTTTTCCCAAAAATTCTTTTTTGAATTTTTGGGAGCCCTGCTTCGCTATCGCTACAACATTTGACACCGCATGAGGTGTCTTTTTTGTTGCAATTTTTAATACAAAATTTTTCGTGCTCTAGATTGTCAGGCATACATGGTTCTTGTTATGAATAAATATGAGTAGGATATAGTAAAAATTACTATTTTTTTTCGTTATTAGGTATTGAAATCTTGTATACTTTGTTGTATAATCTTAACAATTATGTATTTGAGGAGAAAAAAATATGTTAAATTATGAAAACATTTCAGAAATAGAAAAGAAACATTTGGGAGATTTGTCTTGTGGCATTTTGATTAAAAAAGTTTACAGGGGCCTTAGGTGTGCGTCTTTTGTTGTAGTAATGAGTGTCGTTGGCTTGTCTGCAATCAATGGTATAGACATCATCAATGCAAACAATAATACAAACAAGATTGTTGACTTGTATAATGCAGGGAAAATGGACGAAAGTGAAAATGCTCTTGAAGACATGGCTAGATACATACGTAGTAATGACGAGAAGGCTGCTTTTAGTCAGATGTCTACTGGTGAGAAACTTGAGTATATACAGGACCTTATTTCCAATAGGGTCAAAAAAGAACTGATAGGCGCTTCGCTGGCAATAGTCAGTTCACTCGCTCTTGCTATTTTGTCAAAATTGTCAGAAAAAGATTTAGAAAAAATTGATGAAGATATTGACAAAGAAATCATTTCCATCTATGAAGATGAAAAATGTAGTCCAGAATTTAAGAGACTATTTATGCAAAATGATGCAGAAAGAGTGTTAAAATATATCAATATGGAAAAGAGATATCTTAAGACAAGAGAAAAGAAAGTCCGAGCCACCGCTATAGAAGAAAAATATCTTCCATATGGAGACTACTATTTAGGCTATAAAAAGGGACAAAGTGACTTCTACAGCCGTTGCAACTTCGGCAGTGGCAATATCTACGAAAAGGCTATGTTTTATTTTGGTAAAGGGCTTTCCCCAGAAAAAATTGACAAAAAACTCGCCGAAGTGTCATACAAGAGAGGGTTCTTTCGCTCTGCAGGGCTCTATGTAGCCAATACATTTGCGCTGGGCAAAGAACTTTCCCCAGAGGAGCAAGAGATTTTCTCTAATATGGAAAATCTAAGCCTCGATAATGTCATGAATATAGACAAATATAGCGCCAGCGAGGTGAAAGATAGAGCAGAGTTCTGGTATGGCTATGTAGAAGGCTTCAAAAGTGAAATCAATAGCCCATTCTCTTCCATGGACTACGACTTGCATGAACTCAGCCAAGAGGTGAGAGACCTTATATCAGAGAAGTTGGACACCAATAGTTATAAAAATGCATTCCTAAACGGCGTCCTAGATGGAATATTTGACTTAACTGAAAGAGTTGAAAAGAAGCAAGCCACAAAAGAGCAAACTATATAATTTCTATAAAAAATTATACATCAGTAGGTGTATAATTTTTTTATAGATAGTATCGTAGTTGTTTTTATTAATCGTTGTTAAACCTAGCAATAACACTCAATAGATGTATTGTTAAATTAGATTTCGCTATCTATGTATCTATGACACAATATCAAAATCAATTACAATACTTGCATCTGCATGTAGTGAAATCCAAAGAGCATCCGAATAAAAATCACCACTAAAAACATCATATTCTGTGCAATTTATTGAGAGATAGCCATCATAATAATATCCATCGGCTACTATTGTTTCAATGTAAAGGAAATTTTCTTCTTCTGTTTTTGGAACGTTAAAGTTCATAGAACCGGATGGTGAGTTGAAGCTTCCTAATAGATTGCCTCCTTCATTGTCATAAACATTCAAACTTACAAAAAATTGACTATTTTGCACACTTCCAAATGATATTGTTACGTTATAGTAATTAGAAGCAACTTATTCCAACGAATATACTCTCTTTACTATTCCATTTGTAACAGTCTCAGACATATAAGGAGTTTCATAATTATTTTTTCTCACAATTCCATAATAACCTTCTTCCTCAGGGAAATAAATGATAAAAGTTCCACCACTCATTACGACATTACCACAAAAATCTCCCGAACTATGTACAGTGACACTACCACCCGAAACCACTATTGATGGGTTTCCTTCTTCGAATGTTGTATTTTGAATCTCAGTTGTGCCACCATTTATATACACAGTATCTGCAATAGTGCAATTATTGATGGTCACACTGCCACTATTGATGGTTATGCTTCCATCAATAGCATGACCTTGTCCGTTGATAGTGACGGTGGCGCCGTTGGTGATAATAATATCAGACTCTATATCTTCTGTCATATTCAGAACAGTGTTAGTAGAAATTTCTGGGTCAAAAGTAGTTGCTGTATTTTCCACACTCCACGTTAGGCCGTTGGTGGTGTCGGAATTGTAGTTGCTGTTTAGATAAGCGTTGGTTATTTCTACAAGCACATAGAAGTATTTGGTCTGTTGTGCACTAATATATACATTAGTAGGAGCAGAGGAGGAATTTACACTGGATTTGAATTCATTGAGTTCAGATACAGTAGGGGTGGAACCTGCACAATATTTGGTGGGAGATGCTAGATACTTCACTGTGACATTGCTAGTTGATGTAGTCCCGTCTGTAAGGCTGACCTTGATGCAATATCCGCCCGCACTGGCATTGTTGGTGAAAGCATAGGTAAATAAGACATATTGCTTGTTTACTGTGAGGTTAATATTTGATGTGGCAGAGAGTGTCTTGACAGATGTGTTGCTTGCTGGGGTGAATGTGACACTGGTGGCATTGTTGTTGGAAGTGTCCACCAAGTCTACCTTAGCACCAGTATCCTGCAATTGATAGAATGCACTGGCAGTGAAGGACACATTGTCTGCGATATAAGTGACGTTTAGCGTCCCTCTTACAGTTTGACTGGTGGCGGAAAGCCCAAAAAAGATGCTTGAAATTATAAATAATACAATAGAGCTAACCGAGATTATAGATGTAAATAAATTGTTTTTCTTCATAATTTTATTCCTTTTATTATAGTAATTATCAACATTTTACATCATAAAGTGATGTATGTCAAATATTTTACACCACTTTATGATATATTTTTATTGTGGATATTGCAAAAAAAGTTGGTGGGAATATTAAGGAGCTCAGAAAACTGAGAGGTCTCACCCAGAAGGAGATGGCGGGATACCTCAATATGACTCAACAGCAGTATAGTAGATTTGAAAACGGGGTGTTTGAATTAAATTATTCCCAAATCCTCGAAATCTGCAGGCTACTTAGAACTACGCCTAACGATGTCTACGACTACTATTGCTAAAAAAGAGGACATAAAGTAGTCGTCTTTTTTTTTGTAAAAACAATTTTTGTATATTATTTAATAAAAACATATTGAAATAAAGGCGATACTGGTGGGGAAACTGCCATGTAATGAAAAAATCTTTAATTATAGGACAAATTTTCTGTTTTATTTTCTTTTGGGTGAATAGTGCTTGCATTTTTTGTCGAAGAAAATTATAATGGAGATATACATATTGATAGGTAAGGTAATATGAGAAAGTTTTTCAAAGAATTTAAGGAATTTATATCTAGAGGTAATGTGCTAGACCTAGCGGTGGCTGTTATAATAGGTGGAGCGTTCTCTGCCATTGTCACAGCACTCACGAACAAGATTATCATGCCGCTGGTCAACTATCTTCTCATGCTGATAGGAGGCAAAGATGGGCTGGAGGGGGCATATACTTTCCTTAGCAAAGTATACACAGACGGCTCGCTGGATATGGCCAAGAGTATATACATTGATTGGGGAGCATTCATAGCCGCTATATTTAACTTCCTCATTATAGCACTCACATTGTTCACTATTATCAAGACATTCAATTATTACAAGAAGAAGATGGCTGTTATCAATTCCAAAGTGCTCACCCTCACCAAAAAGGAAAAGAGGGAGGAACTTATCTCTATGCACAAAGAGGCGAGGGAGCGAGGTGTGTCCTTCAGGACCATTCGCCGTGAGAGAGAGGCTGCTCGTGAGGCAGAGGCCAAGAAAATGGAAGAAGAGAAACAGGCAGAGGAAGAGAGGAAAAAGCAGGAAGAATATGAGATGGCTCACGAGAGTGAGGCTCTTCTGAGAGAGATTAGAGATATATTGAGGGAGAATAGAAAATAATATTTTTCCATTATTTGCAGATGACAATGATAAAATTTGCTATTAGAATTTGAGAGGGAGACATGACTTTATATCTGTGCATCATCATAGTTGCCACTTTTCTGCTGGTGCTATTCAATGCGTTGTTTGCAGGACTAGGTGTCAGCGTGTGGGCGATAATAATGTGGTCAGTGCTGGGTGTGGTGCTATCCATAATCTTGGACGGCATAGTAGTGCTGGCAGTCAGGCTGAGTGGTGAGAGAATAAACATAGACGGCGCCATATTCAAGGAGAGAAAGGGCGAGAGAAGACTGCTGGAAAGGCTGGGCATAAGGAAATGGAAAGACCTTATACCAGAAATGGGTAAGAAACTCAAGTATTTCGACAAGACGACGGTTGCTAGGGAAGTGAATAGCGAATATTTTAGAAAATTTATTCATGAGACTTGCTTGGCGGAGTTAATGCACATATTTTCCCTCATAGTGGCTCCTCTTTTGCTTGTTATACTGCCACTGAAGTATCTGCTTAACATATCTCTTCCCATAGTTTTGGTCAATATTTTTCTCAACATTCTACCGATATTGGTGCAACGATACACTAGGCCGAAACTTAGAATAGCATATCTTAGACAACTGAAAAAAGAGCAAAATACTAGAGGAGAGAATACAGATGAAACAATTTGAAATATCCACAGACAGCACTTGCGACCTATATGCACACGAATATGAGGAAATGGACATAGCCTTCGCCCCACTGGAATACAACGTCAGCGAGGGGGAGGACCTAGTGGTTGAAAAAGACGATTATAAGGACAAGAGTCAATATGTCGCATTTTACAATAGATTGAGGAATGGTGCTATAGCCAAGACTTCCATTCTCAGTGTCCAAGCCCATGTAGATATGTTCACTGCATTGGCACAGAGGGGTGTGAAGTGCCTACTGCACATCTCGCAGGGATATGGCCTGAGTCCTACGGTGGACAATGCCAATACTGCTATAGAGATGGTCAAAAAGGATTATCCAGACATAGACTATGTGGCAGTGGAGAGTGACACCACCACAATAGGTGAGGGCATGCTAGTCAAGGCGGCGGTCAAGATGAGAGATAGAGGGGACAGCAGAGATGATGCCCTTGCAAAAATTAACGAAATTAAACACCATATCCAGCACTTTATCCTCGCTAATGACCTCAAGTTCCTCGCAAGAGGCGGGAGAATAAGCAAGGCGAGTGCTAGTATAGGCTCATTCTTGCAGGTTAAGCCTATTATAGAATTTGGCAGAGATGGAAAACTAAAAGTGTGTAGAAAGGAGATTGGGCTCAAAAAAGCCCTCTCGTCCATAGTAAATGATTTTGCTAGTTTTACTATGTGTGAGGAATTTCCTTTCATCGAGATAGTTCACACAGACAATGAGCCCCTTGCTCTTGAATTGCAAGCGAGGTTTAAGGAAAAATATGGCATTGAGCCAGAGATAAGGATAATGGGACCCATCATTGGTGCCCATGTAGGCCCCGGCTCTGTGGCTTATGGATTTATTAGCAACGAAGAGAGGCCTTTCGCATAGTGGCTTGCTTTGATTGTCCTAGAATGTGTAAGGCAGGATCCTTTTGTGGCAAAGAGGAAGGCAAAGTTCGCATAGCCAAGGTTATGCGACATTTTTTTGAGGAGCCCATCATCTGTGAGGAGAAAAGAGGTTGCGGAGCCATATTTTTCTCCTATTGCTCCTTAAGATGTGCTTATTGCCAAAATTATCCCATATCTCATGAAGGAAGAGGAATAGATTATGACAACGCTGGTCTAAAAAAACTGATGCAAACTGTGGCAGGTAGCGATGTCACATCGCTAGACCTTGTCACGCCCACTCATTACACATCAGTTTTATTGGACGTTTTTAGCGATTTTCACTCACCAGTCCCAGTGGTGTGGAATACCAGTGGATATGAGAGGAGCGAAAATATAGAGAAATTGTCAAAATTTGTTGACATATTTTTATTCGATTTCAAATATTGTGATAACAATCTCTCTATCAAATATTCCAAGGCGACAGATTATTTTGACAAATGTATGTCCGCTCTTAAGGCCGCTAGAAGATGTATCCCAGAGGATATTATAGAAAATGGTGTTATGAAGAAAGGTATCATTGTTCGTCATTTAGTCCTGCCAGGGCATATAGACGACTCTGTGAAAATATTCGAGAAGATAAAGGAAGAATTAGGCACAGATTTGTTCGTCAGTGTGATGTCGCAATTTTCACCCTGCTACAAGGCAGTGGAGTGCGGGCTAGATAGACCTCTTTTGCCTTTGGAATATAAAAAAGTAAAGGCGGCCATCAATCGCATGGGATTTGACAAAGGATTCTTCCAAGAAACTTCCAGCGCCAGCCTAGATTACACTCCAGATTTTGACATTTCAAAGCACATTGAATTGTAATATATTTGTGC
This sequence comes from uncultured Clostridia bacterium, assembly GCA_947303145.1. Lineage (GTDB taxonomy): Bacteria > Bacillota > Clostridia > Christensenellales > UBA1242 > UBA7862. The sequence continues at coordinate 7,620 of CAMYXB010000002.1, forward strand.
AAAATGACTAAAATAATTTTTTAGTATTGACACATATTCTTTCTTGTGATAGAATACGTTTAGAAACCTTAATCAAGTAAAAAAGAGGAGAAAAGTTATGTTTTTGAACACATTTTTAGAGATTTTGGGCGTGATAGGCATTGTTGTTGTGTCTGCATTCGTCATTATTTTCCTATTCGATCTTTTCATTTCTCTCATTGACGGAAGCAACGGCATTTTCTTCAGACGTAATAAGAACAATACCAGTTATGAGAACAGCCAAAGACCTGTCCTTATCAATGAGCCAGTCGTCAAAGAAGAGAAAAAACCTGAGACAGAAGAACTCAAGAAAGATGAGATAATGGAGGCTGTCAAGCAGGCTGTCAAAGAAATTCAAGAAGAGAATAAAGAAGATACTAAGGTAGAAGTAAAAGAGCAACCTGCTGTCGTAGTGGTAGAGGTCAAAGAGGAACCTAAAGAAGAGGTCAAAGAAGAACCTAAAGAAGAAGTAAAAGAGGAACCTAAGGAAGAAGTAGAGGAGCCTGTAGTAGAAGAAAAACCTGAGGAAAAGGTCGAGGAAATAGAAGAGGACGAGGAGTCCATTATCCGCTCCATTACAGAAGAGACCAAGAAGGAACTGGCCAGACAAGAGCAGGAAGAGAGGCTTACTAGTGAGAATGAAGATATGGCTAGAATTATCGAGAGTCTTAAGGCTCAGATAGAAGAGGATAAGAAGGCCATAAGAGAACTTGAAGAGAAAGTAAACAATCAAGAGACTGTAGTCGTGACCGAGGTTGTGCCTCAAGGTAGCAAAGAGGAAATCCTCGCCAGACTAGAAGTCCTAAGACAAAGATTGAAAGAGAACGAGAGAGAACTCTCCGCCAATAAGAAGGAATTCGTCCCACTGCGTAGAGTGAATAAGACACTTGAAAAGGATAAGAAGAAACTTCGTCGTAGAGAAGCCCTCGTTGCCAAGCAGAGAACAGTGCTTTTCGGTGTCAACAATTATATGGATATCGACAATGAGAAAGCCAAGGAACTCGATGAAGAGCTCGAACTCCTCGAGGGACTCAAACTCTCCGTCCAGCATTGCGAAGAAGTGATGGAGAAGAACAAGGAAAGATACCCTATCCTCGAGAGAGCCAACGCATTCCTCGTCAAGACTCGTGACGACCTTAAAGCCGACATCAAGGAACTGGAGGACAGACTCGCCGTCATCGAGAGCGAAGAGGCTCAAGATGGAGAGGACACTCCTAGCGAGAACGAACAATAGAATATTCACCGGCAATTAGTTTTTTGCTTTTCATAATTTTGGACACCACGCAAGTGGTGTCTTTTCTTTTTAAGAAAATAATGACTAAAAGATTAAAAAATTATTTTTTTTCATTATTTTTTTTGCTATATATCGCCAAAAGTGATAAAATGAATATGTTTATGAAAAAACGTAAATTTTATCAAAAGAATAATTTTAGAAGGAAAAAGATATGAGTAAAGAAACAATAAGTAGTATTCATGCAAGACAAATCTTAGATTCTCGTGGCAATCCCACTGTGGAAGTGGAGGTCAGGGCTGGTGAAAATGTGGCAGTGGCATCTGTGCCATCGGGAGCGTCAACTGGCTCTTTTGAGGCTGTGGAACTGCGAGACAATGACCCATCTATTTATATGGGAAAATCTGTCCTAAAAGCAGTGGAGAATGTCAATGGTGAGATAGCACAGGCTCTTGAGGGCAAAGATGTGACAGATATTGAGTCCATTGATAGAATAATGATTGACCTAGACGGCACACCCAATAAATCAAGACTAGGTGCCAATGCCACACTCGCAGTCTCACTTGCCTGTGCTAGACTTAAGGCAAAGATAGAGGGGAAGGAACTCTATGAGAGTATAGGGGGCGAGATTGCCAGAACTCTGCCTGTGCCGATGATGAATATAATCAATGGTGGCAAGCACGCAGACAATTCACTCAATATTCAAGAGTTTATGATAATGCCCGTAGGTGCAGATGGTTTTGATGTCGCTCTTAGGTGGAGTGTGGAGGTTTTTCACACACTTAAAGGTATATTGAAATCTCGCTCACTCTCTACTGCTGTGGGAGACGAGGGCGGATTTGCTCCAATGCTACAAAACGATGAGGAGGCACTCATGCTCCTTGTTGAAGCAATAGAAAAGGCAGGATATCGCCCTAGAGAAGATTTCGTCATAGCCTTAGACGTGGCATCTACTGAGATGTGGGAAGAGGCGGAGAAAATAGGAGAAAAGGGCAAATATTATTTCTGGAAAACGGGAGAAATATTTACGAGCGAGGAACTTATTGATTACTATGACAGGTTGTCTCAAAAGTATCCCATTGTATCTATAGAAGATGGGCTGGCGGAAGAAGACTGGGACAACTGGAAGATTATGACAGATAGGTTGGGGCCCAAACTTCAACTAGTGGGCGATGATTTGTTCGTCACCAATACCGATAGAATAGAGAAGGGGATTGACCTAGGTGTCGCCAATAGCGTGCTTATCAAGCCCAATCAAATAGGCACACTCACAGAAACTATAAAAGCGGTGAGATTGGCACAAGAGAATAAATATACCACCATCATCTCACACAGGAGTGGAGAGACAGAGGATACCACCATAGCAGACCTCGCAGTAGGACTCACTAGTGGTCAGATTAAGATAGGTGCTCCTTCTAGAACGGATAGAGTGTGCAAGTATAATAGACTGCTTAGGATAAATGAGAGGCTGTCAAACAAGGCTATTTTTGCTGGCAAGACTATATTCGCAGATTACCTAAAATAATAAAAAATCATTAAAAAATACGCAAAAAATGCAAAAAAAGTGTGATTTTTTTGCATTTTTTGATGTTTTTACATATTTTTTGGCAAAGTCATACCTTCAGGGAGGTCATCTACGCCCTCGTAGATTATCCCGCATTGTGCGTCATATATGGCGTGTCTTATCTCTTTAGTAGTGGATAGAACCCCGTCCTTGTATATGTCCATATAACTTCTCGCCTCGTATCCGTTTTTAGCATTTTTTACTTTTAGATACTCGCCCTTGAACATTATTTTATCACTATATTTGCCTTCTGTGTCTTTGATTATTTTGTCTTTTTCAGGGATAATCTCTCTGACTATTTCGCTACGCAATTTGATAGTGGTGTCATCGTCTTTGGTTAGTCCATATATTTTTATAGTGAGACGGTCGCCACTTGCTTGAGATGAAATGTATATGGGAAGTGGCGTGTCATTGATGAATTTGAGGTCTGCTGAACCGAAACTTACCATGGCGTCCATGGCTGGTGGAACGTATGAAACGGGTAGGGAATGTTTGTGAGCCTCTGTCACCTCTATACCAGACAAAAGTAGCGCATTGTAGAGAGTGGTGGATACTTGACACACTCCTCCACCCACACCTTGGACGAAGACTCCGTCCTTTATAATTTTCGCCTCTTTGTATCCATTTTCTTTTGTTCTCCTGCCCACTACTTCGTTGAATGAAAATTCTTCTCCCGGCATAATCTCCACGCCACACAACTGCTGTGATGCTATCTTAATATTGCTTTTTCTGTCCGCACTTGATTGAGAGAAAGATGTTGAGTATTCGCCTTGTTTCTTCAAGGCTTTTTTGATGTCTTCACTTTTATATTCCGCCTTAACGTCTTTTGTCTTGATTTTTATCTCTCCGCTCTCGCCATGGCTTGTCATGTTTACAATGTCATCATATAGTTTTTCTCTGTCTATCTCTCTCCCCTTTCTATCTTCTCTCACCTCGAAGCGAGATGTGGCAGAGTTGAACACCGCAGTAGCGTTGACGGGGGCGAGGTCTATTTCCTTTGCTATTTCATCGAGTTTGTCCTCTATGTGAGTGAGTGAATATCTCACTGCTACATCGCTATCAAAGCCCATTTCCTTAATTTTTTTTATAAGTCTTGTCTTGCTTTTGCCACTCAATGACTTATATTTATACATCTCGTCCAGCACTGTATGTATGCCACTGGTGATAGAAAAATCTCTCTCTTCATACACCCATTTTTTGTCGCCGAAGGTGAGAGTGAGAGAATATTCCCCCTCTTCTTCCTTTTCCGCCTTTTCCAGTTTATCCTTGGCCTTGTCCAGAGTCAGTCCAGACAGGTCCACTCCGCACACACTTATTTCATTGTCAAAAACTGCCTCGCTAAGCACCCATTCATTGATAGCGAGAATTGAGAAAAAAGGCACAAAAAATGCAAAAAATATCAAAAAAATGCCATTTTTTATTATTTTTTTTAACTTTTTCATACTTTTAGTATGAGTTTTATATATTTTTTTATGTAAAAATTTGAAATAAAAAAGACGGAATTTCCGTCTTATGTAAATTTTGATGTGAACACTCTTCGTCTATTTCACCTTCGTTGTATCCGATGTCCGCCACATCTTTCAGTTTCCGTTGAATGGTCTTAGTCTTCTTGGTGGCGAACTCTAGAGAGGTGGACGCCTCTTCTATCTTCTTTTGTGTCTTGGATAGCAGTTCCACGAACTTGCCAAACTCTGCCTTGAATACGGAAAGGGTGTTCCATATCTCGCTACTGCGCTTTTCTATGGCCAGCGTCTTGAATCCCATTTGTAGAGAACTTAATAGGGCGGTGAGAGTGGTGGGTCCACACACCATTATCCTATACTTTTGTTGCAAGGTTTCCACAAGAGACGGACGTCTCACCACCTCGGCATACAGCCCCTCCACAGGCAGATACATCACAGCAAAATCTGTCGTTTGAGGAGGGGATATGTATTTAGAGTAGATACTCTTGGCTTCTTCCTTTATTCTAGTCTCTAGATTTTTGACTTGCCTATCTATCTCTAGAGTGTCGCCTGCTTCGCTAGCAGAGATAAGTCTTGTATAGTCTTCCATTGGGAACTTGGCGTCAATGGGGAGATATAGTCTTTCCTCATCTTTTCCCGGGAGAATAATGGCGAAGTCCACTCGCTCGGGACTGCCTTCCTTTATCTGCACTTGCTCGAGATATTGAGAGGGGGAGAGGGTTTGCTCTAAGAGAGAGGATAGTTGAACTTCGCCCCAGCCACCACGAGTCTTGACATTGGTCAGCACACGCTTGAGGTCACCCACGCCGCTGGCGAGCGATTGCATCTCGCCTATGCCCTTGGACACCACGTCAAGCCCTTGTGTTATTATCTTCACCGACTCGCCGAGACGCTTCTCTAGCGTGGAGGACAATTTCTCGTCCACAGTCTGTCTCATCTGCTCCAGTTTAGCCTCATTCCTCTCTTGCATAGTTTTAAGGTTGCCAGAAATTATATCAGTTATTCTGTTGAGCCTACCCTCATTGTTGTTTAGTAGGTCTCTAAGTCTACTCTCTATGTTGTTCCACTGCTGGTTCTGTGCACTCTGCATGGCGGAGAGGTGAGAGGACTGCCCCTCGCCTAGTTCCTTTATCGCAGAGAGCAGAAATTCGTTCATCTGCTTTACAGAAGATAGAAGATTGTCAAACAAATTTTTGAGAGTCCTCTCCATGTAGGCATTTTGCCCCGCTATTTCGTCCAAAATCTCCCTATATTCTCCCTTTCGTCTTTTCCTCGAGAGAAGGATAACCAATAGGACAAGCCCAATGATTGAAACTAAAAGGGATAAAATGGCCACCAAGGCAAAAAGGTCTAAACTGCTCATAAACTTTTCTCCACATTCATTTTACTTGAAATATCGTTATTTGGCAATAGAAAAATGTATGTTTTGTGGTTGACAAAGAGTGCAATATGTGATAACATAGCCCTAACCGCATAGAAAAGGTCATAAAGTGCAACACGCCACCTCTATAGCGAGTCTGGAGGATAAGGAGGATATGAAATGTATGCTATCGTAGTAAGCGGTGGGAAGCAATACACCGTTCGTGAAGGCGAGTATGTCGATCTTGAGAAACTTGATGCCAATGTCGGAGATAAAGTCAATCTAGATGTCGTTCTATACTCCACAGAAGACGGCAATGTCTCTGTGGGACACGAAGTGCTAGATGATGTCAAGTGTGAAGCCGAAGTGGTTAGGCAAGACAAGGCTAGCAAGATAATTGTTTTCAAGTATAAAGCGAAGAAGAATGTTCGCTCTAGACAAGGACATAGACAGCCATATACTAGAGTCAAGATTTTGTCCATAAAGAAGGCTTAATTATGACTCACGTGATTATAGAGAAGTCGGGTGGACACATTACACAAGTGGAGTGTGATGGACACACTGGTTATGGAGTAGAGGGAGAGGACATAGTCTGTAGCGCCTTATCTAGCATAGTGCAGACGGCAGTCCTCGGGCTTATGTCTGTAGCGGGAGTCAATGTTTCACTCACAAGAGATGAGACAAGAGGTTATCTTAGATGCACCTTGCCCGAGGATATGGACAGCACACAGAGGCATGACGCAGATGTCATACTTACTACCATGATGTGTGGGATATGTGACCTAAGAGAAGGCTTCTCAGATTTTATAGAATTGGAGGTAAAGGAATAATGTTTATTATACTGCAACTATTCGCCCACAAGAAAGGTGGCGGCAGCACCAAGAATGGTCGTGATAGCCAAGCCAAAAGACTGGGTATCAAACTTAGCGATGGGCAGAACGCTGTGGCTGGCAACATCATCGTCCGTCAACGTGGCACCAAGTTCTACGCTGGGGACAATGTAGGTCTTGGTAAGGACTACACACTCTTTGCACTATGTGACGGGAAGGTCAAGTTCATCACCAAGCATGGTGGCAGAAAGTATGTGACAGTTCTCGCTGGCACAGAGAAATAATTGACAAGTTGAAAACCCCTATTTATCTGGGGTTTTTATTTTATAGGAGAAAATATGGAGAAAAAGTTTTGGTTCGAGACCACTCATGTAGATAAGAACAGCGGAGCAAGGACGGGGATATTCCACACACCGCATGGGGATATCGAGACACCTATATATATGCCAGTGGGCACTCAAGCCACAGTGAAAAGTCTCACCCCAGAAGATTTGAAAGAAATAGGTGCACAGATTATCCTGTCTAATACCTATCACCTATATCTCAGACCGGGGAGCGAGCTTATCGCCAAGGCAGGAGGACTGCACAAGTTCATGCATTGGGACAAGCCCATTCTCACAGACTCGGGTGGTTTTCAAGTGTTCTCCCTCAGCGATTTTAGGAAAATAAGCGATGATGAGGTGGTGTTTCGCTCGCACCTCAATGGTGAAAAGCACGTCATGACACCAGAGAAGTGTATCAAGATACAGAATGACCTCGGCAGTGATATAGTCATGCAACTAGACGAATGCACAGATGCTGGCACTACTAGTCCCAAAGATGCCCTCAAAGCAGTGGAGAGGACATATAGTTGGCTCAAACGTTGCTACGAGGCACAGAAAAATGATGAGCAAATGCTGTTCCCCATTATCCAAGGAAATATTTTCCCCGACCTTAGACTAAAGAGCCTAGAATATGCTTTGCCATATGTCAGGTGTGGCATAGCCATAGGCGGACTGAGCGTGGGTGAGCCTAAAGAGAAAATGTATGAGATACTCGATATTCTCAAAGACAAAATGCCACAGGATAGCCCTCACTATCTCATGGGAGTGGGCAGTCCAGATTGTCTCATCGAGGGCGCCATGCGTGGTGTGGATATGTTCGACTGTGTCCTCGCCACTAGAATAGCCAGAAATGGCACCGCATTCACTAGCCATGGCAAAGTGGTCATCAAAAATGCCATGTATAAGGAAGATTTCACCCCGCTAGATGACGAGTGCGACTGCGAGTGCTGTCGTCATTACACCAAGGCTTACCTTAGACACCTGTTTAACACTGGAGAAATACTCGGTGCTAGACTTCTGTCCAAGCACAACCTGAGATTTCTTCTAAAACTCATGGAAGATATGCGACAGGCGATAAAAGAAGACAGATTTTTGTCGTTTAGAGAGGATTTTTATGCTAAATATGGCAAGTGCTAATTATTTTGTTTGCCAAAAACATATTTATAGTATATACTGATTGGGTTATAAAAGGAGATTTAATATTATGCAAAATTTATTGCTAGACGGAGCAACAAGTAATATAGGTAGTATTATCATGGTGGGCGTGCTTATTCTGCTCATGGTGGTCTACCTCGTGTTCGGCACCATCAACCGCAATAAAAATCAAGAGCAAGACATGAAGATGCTCTCTGACCTCAAAGTAGGCGATAAGGTGGTCACCAATGCCGGCATCTATGGTGAGATAGTCTCACAGAAAGAGACCGATATGGGTAAAGTGGTGGTCCTCAAGACAGGCTGTGAAGATAATGACAAAAAAGCCAGTTTCATCACCCTCAACGCTAGTGTTATCCTAGGCAAAGATACCAAGAAGGACCTTATTCTAGATGCTGAGGGCAATGTCATCGAGCCTACAGAGGAACTGAAGAGCGAAGTCATGGGTTCCGCAGTAGACGAAAAGGATAGTGAGGACGACTCCGCCGAGGAGAGCAAAGAGGACAAACTCAACCCTCTCACCGCCCGCCGCCGCTCCAAAAAGAACGAAGAAAAGTAAAAATATTAGACGAAAAATATAGAGATAATATAGGAATAATAATATAAAAAAGCAATAGAAAAGTTTATTAGAAAAATATATTACAAAAATATATTACAAAAAAAGAGCAAAGACAATTGCTCTATTTTTTGTTGTGTAATTATAGGTTATTTAATCACACCAAGTAATGTCTGTAAAAGTAATTTCATGATTTGATGACCCCCCTATTGTAAAGGCAACTCCCGTATAACCACTCACACGACCAGATCCCTTTAACAAACTATCGCCACCAGTATTAACGCTACAAAAAAACCAATCAAGAATACCACAATCTCTCAAAAGAACAAGAACACGTCCGGTATAAGTAATAATATGTATATCAGCCATACTCCCTTTATTGGGGGTAGCCTGCATTTCGGTTGTAAAATTTCTATTCCCGTCTTTTAATTCATTTCCTCTAGCAGGGTTAGTTTCGCTATGCCAACCATTGCCAGTAATAATATTTTCATCCCAGTCGTCCCATACCTGCAAAACATCACACTCATCACCATATTTCACATAAGGAAACTTTATTGTCACCTCATAACCTGTCACCTCTTCCCACTTTGCCCTCGCATAGAGGTGGTCTGTGAAAGGCATATCAGATGCCGAGGCATAGTCTCTGTAATTAGTCCCGTCTACACTGTATTCATATCCACCAAATGTATATCCAGTTCTTGTGGGGTCTGTGGGAAATATAGAGGTGCCCGATAATGTGTTTATCTTGATAGTTGTGTCGAAAGTATGGGCATTGTCATGGTCTGTGAATACCCCCTCTCCCGCATCGAACGTCACTTGAATATTGGTCGGCGGATTGTATGTGACAGTCTGATCTAGGGTGAGTGTAGCCACCTTAGAACTATGGACTATGGTCATGCCACAAATTATGGTGATTATCGCCATAAATGTGCACATTATTGCCCAGTATATTGCTCTTTTAGTCATAAAAAAAACCTCTTTTTATTATTTTTAAGAAAATTTTAACACTAAAATTAGTGTATGTCAAATATTTTCACTAAATTTAGTGTAAAATATTATAATAGATGACTACACTCGGGAAAAACATCAAAGCCTTGCGAACCCAAAGAGGCATGAGTCAAGGCGAACTAGCGAGGGAGATGGACACCACTCAGCAACGTGTGAGCGAGTGGGAGACGGATAGGATAGAGCCATCTTTTTATAATATTGTCAAATTGCTCAAAGTGCTGGATATTACGTTTGAGGACTTGACAGACGGCTTGTAGTTTTTTTATTAAGTGGAAAAATTGCCGCATTTTGCTATCGTTCGGCAACAAAATGATATAGATAGGACGAGATTGTCACAAAGAGTGAAGTTAACGAACGATAGTGAGTTGACGCAGTCGAATGGGTCTAGCGGTCTTAGATTCTTCGACTCGGCTTTCAGCCTCGCACTTTGTGGCGTTCGCTTCGCTCGGCAGCAGAATGACAGGAGAAAAACAAACAAACTCCACTCGATATATGGGTGGAGTTTTTTTATTTGCGATTTTGAACGGGTTATGTTATCATATATAATATATTAAAAGTAAGTATATCATAAAATATATTGTCAATGTGTGGCGTGCATATTGTCTATGTGGGGCGAAGATAGGGAATGCAGGGGGCTTTCATAGGGCAATTTTTGATATTTTGTGAGATATTTTATTCGTTATAAAAGTTTTTCAAAAAAGTTGAAAAAAGATGTTGACATAATACTTGCATTGTAGTAAAATCTCATTACCGTGTAAAATGGGTTGAAGCGCGAAGTTACTACCTCTGTGCCTACGGTTGTAGAGAATTCGTGTGGACAAGTTTGGATTAAATTCAAGCGAACTGACCGAATCTTTCTAAGATTTTTTTTAATGACACACAGATGAAACACACGGGCAAGTGTCATATCGTCAGTAAAGGAAAAGGAGATTAAATGGCAACACAAAAAATAAGAATCAAATTAAAGTCTTATGACCACAGCCTCATTGACATGGCTACATCTAGGATAATAGATACAGCCAGCCGTTCCGGTTGTCAAGTGGCAGGTCCCATACCACTACCTACAGACAAGGAAGTGGTGACCATCATCAGAGCACCTCATAAGTATAAGGATAGTCGTGAGCAGTTTGAGATGCGAACACACAAAAGGATTATTGACATCTATACACCATCTTCTAAGGCAGTCGATGCTCTTATGAAACTCGACCTACCTGCAGGTGTGGATATCAATATCAAACTATAAGGAGGTCACGATAGGCATTATGGAAAAAGCAATTTTAGGAACCAAACTGGGTATGACTCAAGTTTTCGACAGCACTGGCAAAGTGACTCCTGTCACAGTGATAGAGGCAGGTCCTTGCACTGTAGTCCAGAAGAAGACTGTGGACAAAGATGGCTATGACGCAGTGGTCGTGGCTTTCGGCAAAGTAAGAGAGAATCTCAAGAACAAGCCTGAGATGGGATTGTTCAAGAAGGCAGGCGTAGACGCCAAGAGATATCTTAGAGAATTTAAGCTAGACGGAATGGATGCTCTACAGGTAGGCAGTGAGATAAGATGTTCCGTCCTTGAAGAAGGTGAATATGTAGACGTCACCGGCACAACCAAGGGACATGGATTTAGCGGTATCATCAAGAGATGGAATGCTAGAAGATTGAGAATGTCCCACGGCACAGGCCCTGTTCACAGAGAAGTGGGTGGCCTCAGTGCCAACTCCACTCCATCAAGAGTGTTCAAGAACCGCAAGATGCCTGGACAATTCGGTGGAGATAGAGTGACTAAGCAGAACTTAAAAGTCGTGAAGATAGACGAGGAGAAGAATGTCGTCATGGTCAAGGGCTCTGTCCCTGGCGCCAAGGGCTCTCTAGTCATCATTCAAAGTGCCAAGAAAGCACCTAAGAAGTAATATAAAGGAGTAGTTAACGATGCCAAAAGTAAAAGTATACAATACACAAGCCGAAGTAGTAGGGCAGACTACTCTTAGCGATGAGGTTTTCGGCTGTGAATACAACGAGCCTCTTATCCACCAAGTAGTGGTCGCTTACAACAATAATCAAAGACAAGGCACCAAGTCCACTCTCCTTCGCAGTGAAGTGAGAGGACACGCCGCCAAGCCTTGGAGACAGAAGGGCACCGGCAGAGCCAGACAAGGCTCCACCAAGTCTGCTCAATGGAAGGGCGGTGGCATTATCTTCGCTCCAAAGCCTAGAGACTTCAGTCAAAAGGTGAACAAGGGCATGAAGATAGCAGCCTTCAAGAGCGCTATTAGTGCCAAACTGGCCGATAGCGAAGTGGTAGTTCTAGACAAGATAGAACTCGCTAGCCCAAAGACCAAACTTTTCAAACAAGTTATGGACAACTTTGAGGTAGGGAGCAAGAATGTGCTTTTCGTCCTACCTGAGAAGAATGATGATGTGCTTAGAGCCTCTGGAAATATCGCCAATGCTCATGTCACATTCGCAGATGTGCTATCTACTTATGAAGTGGTGGCCTCTTCCAAAGTGTACATTACACTTGATGCTATCAAAAAAATTGAGGAGGCTTACAAACTATGAACGCCTACGATATTATTATAAGACCTCTTTTATCCGAAAAGAGTTATGCCACCATTCCTGACAAGAAATACACTTTCGTTGTCAATATGGACGCCAATAAGATTGAGATAAAACAGGCCGTAGAACAGATTTTCAAAGTAAAAGTAAAGAGAGTCAACACACTCATTGTTAAGGGAAAGAAAAAAGTTCAGAATACCAAGCAAGGTAGAAGTGTTGGCAGAACCAGTGATTATAAGAAGGCAATAGTGTGGCTCACCAGTGACAGCAAGGCTATTGAATTCTTCGAGAGTCTAAACTAATAGGAGAGAGAAAATGGCAATAAGAAGACATAATCCAACCACACCTTCACAGAGATTTATTACTACTACTGATTTTTCCGATTTGACTAAGAAAAAGCCAGAGAAAGCACTCCTTTCTGTCAAGAAGAAGAATGCTGGAAGAAATGCTCAGGGTAGAATAACTGTCAGACATAAAGGTGGCGGTAATAGACAAAAATATAGACTTGTGGACTTTAGACGCAAGCACGACAATGTGCCTGCCACAGTGAAAGCCATAGAGTATGACCCAAATAGAAGTGCCAATATCGCTCTGCTCCATTACTTAGATGGTGCCAAGTCATACATTCTCGCTCCTGTAGGCCTGAATGTCGGTGACAAGGTGATGAGTGGCGAAGAAGTCGAGGTGAAAGTGGGCAACTGCATGCCTATGAAGAATATCCCTGTAGGTAGCGTTTTGCACAATATAGAGATGAGACCAGGTCAGGGTGCCAAGATAGCTAGATCTGCTGGTATATCCGCCAGACTTATGGCCAAGGAAGGCAATTATGCCACTCTCAAGATGCCTAGCGGTGAGATGAGAATGGTGCCTATCGTGTGCAGAGCCACTTTAGGTCAAGTGGGCAACACTGACCATGAGATAGTGTCCATCGGTAAGGCTGGTAGACATAGACACATGGGTGTAAGACCTAGTGTGCGTGGTGTGGTTATGAACCCTATCGACCACCCTCATGGTGGTGGCGAGGGTAAGTCCCCTGTAGGTATGCCTAGCCCAGTGACACCTTGGGGCAAGCCAGCTCTTGGATATAAGACTAGAAATAAGAAAAAGGCTTCTAATAAGTTCATTATTAGCAGAGCCAAGTAGACAAGGAGTAGTGTGAAATGAGTAGATCATTAAAGAAAAAACCTTATGTAGAACAAAGGCTGATGACTCGCATCAAAGAGATGAATGAGTCTGGCTCCAAGAAGCCTGTCAAGACATGGTCCAGAGCATCTGTCATTTATCCAGATTTCGTCGGTCATACCATCGCTGTTCACAATGGCAAGAAACACATTCCTGTCTATTGCACAGCCGAAATGGTGGGGCACAAACTCGGTGAGTTCGCCCCCACTAGAACATTCAGAGGCCATGGTGCAGATAAGGCAAAAGGTAAATAAAGGAGAGGTAAAATGGCAACAAGAATAAGAGAAAAAACTGAAAAAATCAACCAAACTCGTGATACCAGACCTTACGCTGTGGCGAAATTTTTGAGACTTAGCAATACCAAACTCGATATAGTGATGGACCTAGTTAGAGGCAAGAGTTATGCGGACGCTGAGGCCATACTTAAGAATATGCCTAACAAGGGCGCAGACCTTATATACAAAGTTCTGCAGAGTGCAGGTGCCAATGCCGAGAATAACAAGGGGCTCAACAAGCAAGACCTCTATGTCGCAGAGATATATTCCGGACAAGGCTCCACTTATAAGAGACAGAGTATAAGGGCTAGAGGTCGTGTAGACCAGATTTTGAAGAGAACAAGCAATATTACTGTAATTCTTGATACAGTTAAGGGAGAATAGTTATGGGACAGAAAGTTAGTCCAAACGGACTTAGAATAGGTATCAATAAGAATTGGAATTCCTTGTGGTATGTCGAAGATAAAGACTTCGCCAAAAACCTCAAAGAAGACAATGTCATAAGAAATTTTATTAAGAAAAAATATTACTCCTGTGCTATCTCAAAAATAGTCATAGAGAGGACTTCCAAGAGAGTGGTAGTCACTATATACACCGCTCGTCCTGGTATCCTTATTGGACAGAAAGGTGCTGGAGTGGAGGCCTTGAAGAAAGAGATACTCTCTCTCAGCAAGACCGAAGTCGTGACTATCAATATCAAGGAAATCAAGAACCCTGATACAGATGCCACACTTATCGCCGAGAGCATTGCATCTCAACTGGAGAAACGTGTGCACTTTAGGCGTGCTATGAAGATGGCCATGCAGAAAGCCACCAAGGCAGGTGTCAAGGGTGTCAAGACTATGGTGTCTGGTCGTCTAGACGGAGCAGATATTGCCAGAAGTGAACATTATCATCAAGGCAGTCTCCCACTACAGACACTTAGAGCAGACATCGACTATGGCTTCGCTGAGGCCAAGACAACTTTCGGCATTATCGGTGTCAAAGTGTGGGTTTACAACGGAGAGATATTTTCTAAGAAAACTCCTGTGAAAAATGGAGGGAACAACTGATGTTAATGCCTAAAAGAGTAAAGAGAAGAAAGGTTCAACGTGGGAGAATGAGAGGTGTCGCCACTCGTGGCAACAAACTCGCCTACGGAGAATATGGCATAGTGTCTACAGAGCCTTGCTGGATTACTTCCAATCAGATAGAGGCTGCTCGTATCGCTATGACTAGATATACCAAGCGTGGTGGTAAGGTCTGGATAGACATTTTCCCAGACAAGCCCATCACCAAGAAACCTGCCGAAACCCGTATGGGTAGTGGTAAGGGCAATCCAGAATTTTGGGTGGCTGTGGTCAAACCAGGTAGAGTCCTGTTTGAACTTGCTGGCGTGGAAGAGAGTGTGGCCAGAGAGGCACTGAGACTGGCGTCTCACAAGTTGCCTTGCGTGACCAAGATAATCTCCAGAAAAGATGAGGAAGCTCAGGCTGGTAAGGCACAGACCGAAGTAGAAGGTGGTGCAGTATAATGAAGATAAATGATATACGCAATATGACCAGTGACGAATTGAAAGCCAAACTCGCCTCTACCAAGGCAGAACTATTCAATCTCAGGTTTCAACATGCTACAGGCAATCTTGCCAATCCAATGCTCTTAAATTCTTTGAGAAAAGATATCGCAAAAATCAAAACTGTCCTTACCGAGAGAGAACTTGGCATAGAGAATGCCAATAAGAAGGTTAAGGCATAGGAGTGTAAGTCATGGAAGAAAAAAGAAACAATAGAAAGACCAAAATAGGTGTAGTAGTCAGTGACAAGATGGACAAGACCGTTGTCGTGGCCGTCACTAGCAACGTAAAACACCCTTTGTATAAAAAAGTCGTTAAAATCACCAAGAAGTTCAAAGCACACGATGAGAACAACGAGTGCAAGGTGGGTGACACTGTGGAAATCATGGAGACCAGACCTATCAGCAAGACCACTCACTTCAGACTTCTTAGGATAGTAGAGAAGGCTAAGTAATAGGGAGGAGATGAGACATGATTCAACCACAAACTAGACTCAAGGTCGCCGACAATACTGGTGCAAAAGTCATTATGTGCATTAGAGTTTTGGGCGGTTCATTCAGAAGAAGTGGCAACATTGGTGATGTTATCGTCGCCTCTGTTAAGAAGGCTACACCCGGTGGTGTAGTCAAGAAGGGTGATGTCGTCAAGGCAGTTATCGTGCGTTCCAGTAAGGGCGTGCAAAGACAAGACGGCTCATCTATCAGATTTGATGACAATGCCGCTGTCATCATCGACAATCAAAAACAACCACGTGGAACACGTATATTCGGACCTGTCGCAAGGGAACTTAGAGAAGGTGGCTATATGAAGATACTTTCTCTTGCTCCAGAGGTCCTATAAGGGAGGAAGACAAGGAAATGGCAAGATTAAGTATCAAAAAGGGCGACAACGTCCTAGTGACAGCCGGTATAGATAGTGGCAAAGTGGCCGAAGTCCTAGAGTGCTTCCCTGAGGAAGGCAAAGTGACAGTGAAAGGTGTCCACATGATAACCAAGCACAACAAGCCAAGGTCCGCTCAGGACAAGGGTGGCATTGTCAAGAAAGAGGGCAAGATAGACGCCAGCAATGTATCCATAGTCTGTCCTGCTTGTGGCAAGGCTACTAGAGTGGCTCATGGCAAGAATGACAAGGGCGAGAAAGTGAGACTGTGCAAGAAGTGCGGTGCCTCTCTCGATAGCGGTGTCAAGAAGCCTACTGAGAAAAAGGCTCCTAAGGCAGAAAAAGTGGAAAAGACAGAGCCTGCAGTAGAGAAGAAAGAGGAAAAGGCCAAGAAGCCTGCTACCTCCAGAAAATCTAGCACAGCAGTCAAGACCACCAAGTCTGTATCAACAGTAAAGAAGAACCCTAGCACAACTAAGAAAATCGGTGGAAAGTAGGAGGAAATGATGGCAAAGAAAGAAAACGCAAGATTACGTGAATATTACAAGTCAACTGTAGCCCCAGCGCTCCAGAAAGAATATTCCTATAAGAACGTTATGGAAATCCCAAAACTCGATAAGATAGTTGTGTGCATGGGACTAGGAGAAGTGAAGGACAATTCCAAGAGCTTCAATCTCGCTCTTGAGGAATTGACCACCATCACTGGACAAAAGGCTATCCCTACTTATGCCAAGAAGTCTGTCTCCAACTTCAAAGTGAGAGAAGGACAGAAGATTGGCGCCAAGGTGACTCTTAGAGGAGACATAATGTATGAATTCCTCGACAGACTCATCTCCATCGCTCTTCCTAGAGTGAGAGACTTCAAGGGAATTAGCCCCAAGGCATTCGATGGACGTGGCAATTACGCTCTTGGGATAAAGGAACAACTCATTTTCCCAGAGATTTCTTATGAAAAAGTCGAAAAAGTTAGAGGTATGGACGTTATCATTGTGACCACTGCCAAGTCTAACAAAGAGGCATTCTCTCTGCTGAGCCTTATGGGTATGCCTTTTGCAAAGAGATAATCTAGAGGATAGAGGATATAATTATGGCAAAAAAATCAATGATAAATAAGCAACAAAGAAAGCAAAAATTCTCCACTCGTGAGTATACCAGATGTTCCATCTGTGGTCGTCCTCATGCAGTGCTCAAGAAGTATGGAATTTGCAGAATTTGTTTCAGGAATTTGGCTTATAAAGGTGAAATACCAGGCGTTAAAAAGGCTAGTTGGTAAAGGAGTATAGAGAATAATGATAGTTACAGATCCTATAGCAGATATGCTTACACGCATTCGCAATGCATTGACTATTAGAAGAGGGGAAGTTATGGTCCCTGCTTCCAAGACAAAGAATGCTATTGCCGAAATCCTTTTTAATGAAGGGTATATTGAGAAATATGAACTAGTAGACGTAGACGGCTACAAGTCTATCAACATTACACTCAAGTATGGACCTAATGGAGAGAAAGTTATCCAAGGACTTAAGAGAATATCCAAGCCTGGTCTTAGAGTGTATGCCGAGAGTAGCGACCTGCCTAGAGTCCTCAATGGACTTGGCATAGCCATAGTATCTACTAACAAAGGTATAATGACGGATAGAGAGGCCAGAAGCCAGAAAGTTGGCGGTGAAGTCCTCGCATTCGTTTGGTAAGGAGGAGAGAGAAGATGTCTAGAGTAGGAAGAATGCCAGTGGATATACCTGCTGGTGTCACAGTAGAAGTAAATGCAGACAATCTAGTCACAGTGAGTGGCAAACTCGGCTCTCTCACACAATTGGTGGACAAGATTATCACCGTCAAAGTGGAGAACTCTCAAGTTATTTTGACCAGAAAAAATGAGTCTGGCGATGCCAAGGCCAAGCATGGACTATACAGAATGTTGGTATTTAACATGGTCAAGGGTGTGTCAGAGGGATTTTCCAAGACACTTGTTATCAATGGTGTCGGCTACAAGGCCACTAAACAAGGTAATAAGGTTGTCATGGGACTTGGCTTCTCCCACCCAGTAGAAGTGGTAGAGGAGAATGGTATCACACTAGAGTGCCCAGATGCCACTACTGTAGTGGTGAAGGGTATCTCCAAGGAGGCAGTAGGTCAATTCTCTGCCAAGATAAGAGGCCTCAGACCAGTGGAGCCATATCACGCATATGGCATAAGATATAGCGACGAAGTAGTCGTGAGAAAAGTCGGCAAAGTTTCAGGTAAAAAGTAAAGGATAGGAGAGTGAAATGATAAATCAAGCGAATAAAAACGTGCAGAGAAGACATAGACACCTCAGAGTGAGGAAGAATCTCTTCGGCACAAAAGAAGCACCTAGACTGAATGTCTACAGAAGTACCAGCAATATCTATGCGCAGATTATCAATGACGAAGATGGCGTCACTCTTTGCAGTGCCTCTACATTGACTAGCGAACTTAAAGATGCCCTAAATGGCAAGACCAAGAACGAGCAAGCATTCCTTGTGGGAGAACTTCTCGGCAAGAGAGCCAAAGAGAAAGGTATAACTGATGTCGTGTTTGACAGAGGTGGATACCTCTATACAGGCAGAGTGCAGAATTTGGCAGATGGCGCCAGAAAGGCAGGGTTGAATTTCTAATGGAGGATAAAATGGAAAACGAAGTAAATATCGAAGAAGTCAAAGAGACTGAACTCGCTCCAGTAGAGGAGACTGCTCCACAAGAAGAGGCTGTCACAGAGACCGCTTCAAATGAGGAAGTCAAACCTGCTAAAGAGGTGAAGAAAGAGAAATCTACTGTCAAGACATATACACCACAAGAGAAGCCTGGCAAGAAGTTTGATAAGAAAAGACAGCCCAAGGCTCCTGAAACACGCAGAGAAGATAGCGAATTTGACAAAAAACTCGTGGAAGTAAGACGTGTCGCCAAGGTTGTCAAAGGCGGTAGAACTATGAGATTTAGCGCACTAGTAGTCGTAGGCAACAAGAACGGCCTAGTGGGTGTGGGTATCGGCAAGTCTGGCGAAGTGCCAGAGGCCATAGAGAAGGCCACCGCCGCTGCTAAGAAGAACCTTATCTCCGTCCCTATGCTCGGCAGCACCATTCCACATGGTGTGGTGGGCAAGTTCAGTGCCTCCAGTGTATATCTCTTCCCTGCTCCACAGGGAACTGGTGTTATCGCCGGTGGTAGTGCTAGAGCAGTGATGGAACTAGCTGGTGTCAAGGACATCGTCACTAAGGCACATGGCTCTAACAACAAAATAAATGGTGTCAAAGCCACTATTGAGGCCTTAAAACAACTGAGAACTCGTGAAGAAGTGGCTGCCCTTAGAGGCAAAGCACCTGAAGAAATATAATCATTGGAGGAAATCATGGCAAAGAAGAAGAGTAAACAATTAAAAGTGACATATGTCCGCAGTGCCATAGGCTACAACAAGCATCAATCAAAGATTCTCGAAGCCTTGGGACTTAGGAAACTCAATACTACCAAAATTTTCCCTGACAATGATTGTATAAGAGGGAGTTTATTCAAAGTAAAACACCTAGTCAAAGTGGAAGAAATTGACTAATTTCTATCAAATATAGCGAAAAAGGAGAGATCAATATAATGAATATTCAATCTTTGAAACCTGCTGAAAATTCTAGATTTCGTCATAAAAGACTAGGTCGTGGTATGGCCAGTGGACTTGGCAAAACTAGTGGCAGAGGTATGAAAGGACAGAATTCCCGCAGTGGTGGTGGCGTTCGTCTTGGATTCGAAGGCGGACAGATGCCTCTTATTAGGAAATTACCTAGACGTGGCTTTACCAATAGCGAATTTAGGAAGCATTATTCCATCATCAATGTGTCCGACCTCAATAGATTCGATGAGGGCGCTGTCATAGATGCCGGAGCACTTCTAGAATATGGCGTTTTGTCCAAAGTAGAAGATTATGGCGTCAAGGTCCTTGGCAATGGCAAGCTAGAGAAGGCAGTGACTGTGAGAATGGCCAAGTTCTCCGATACAGCCAAGAAGAAAATTCTAGAAGCAAACGGCTCATTTGAGGAGGTATAATGTTTAAGACCCTTAAAGAAGCATTCAAATTAAAAGATGTGAGGAAGAAGATACTTATCACTCTTTTACTATTGCTTATCTATAGAATAGGTTGCTGGATACCCACTCCAGGTATCGTAGCTCAGGCTTTCGAGAATGTGGTGAGTAGCGACCAAGGTGGATTTCTATCCATCATAAGCGCAGTCAGTGGTAGCGCGCTCGCCAATGGTGCCATACTGGCCCTAGGCGTCACACCTTATATCAATGCCTCCATTATTATGCAACTATTAACTTTCGCCATTCCTTCCTTGGAGAGACTCTCTAAGCAAGGAGAAGAAGGGAAGAAGAAGATAGCCCTTTACACCAAAGTTTGTGCATTAGTGCTAGCCATTCTTCAGGCAGTGGGCATCGTGGTAGGCTTCGGTGCAGGCAGTCTAGATAGCACAGTATTCTTCGGCTCACCAGTCGCCACTGGCGCAGTGGTGGTGGCCATACTTGTGGCAGGTGCCATGTTTACAGTGTGGCTGGGAGACAAGATAACTGCTCTCGGCATCGGCAATGGACTGAGCCTTCTCATATTCGTGGGACTTTTGTCCACAGCGGGCAAGGCTGTATTCCAGTCCATTACATCTATATCTTCCACCAACCTTGAGGGGTTGTGGTCCATACTTGTGTTCGTTGGCGTGCTCATCCTCATATTTGCGTTCATCGTATTCATCGATAGTGCAGAGAGGAGAATCCCTGTCCAATATGCCAAGCAGATGAAGGGAAGGAAGATGTATGGCGGGCAGAACACCAATATACCTATTAAGATTAACGCCAATGGCGTCATGCCCATCATTTTCGCAACATCAATCATTACTTTCCCACAGATGATAATGAGTCTATTCTGGTATAGCACAGAAGAGGGCAGCGCATATATGTGGTATGCCAAGAATCTTGGCGCAGGCACATGGCTTTACATCGTGCTGACCGCTCTGCTCATTCTACTCCTATCATATTTCTGGTCACAGGTAAGTTTCAATCCAGAAGATGTGTCAAGACAGATTCAGCAAAATGGCGGATTTATCCCGGGCTACAGACCAGGCAAGACCACCGCAGATTATCTCAAGAGAGTATCCAATCGTATCACACTCTGGGGTGCGATATTCCTAGCACTCATAGCCCTTGTTCCGTCCATTCTGTTCAAATCGCTCAATGGAGCGCTGGACCTGAGCATATCTGGCTCACTCATCAACGCATTCTCCGCAACAGGCATGCTCATCGTAGTATCTGTGGCGCTGGAACTGGACAAGCAACTTGAGGCTCAACTGCTTATGAGGAATTACAAAGGATTTTTGAAATAAGGGAAAACAAATGAACATCGTTCTTATTGGACAAATAGCCAGTGGCAAGGGAACATTGTCACAAAATTTGCAGGAAGAATACGGCTTCGAGCCAATATCCATAGGGCTTCTTCTTAGAAGGGAGACCGAGAAGGATACGCCCGAAGCCAAAGCCATTGAAGATTGTCTTACTCGTGGGGTTCTCGTATCAGACGACTTGGCACTCAAGGTGCTGAAGAAGCACCTTGATACCATAGGAGATAAGAATATCATTTTCGATGGCTATCCTAGGAATTTGAGCCAAGCAAAGAACTTATTTGAGATTGCTAGAATAGACAAAGTGATATTCCTAGACGTAGACGAGAGCGTCATAAGAGACAGATTTCTCGGCAGACGGGAATGCAACAAGTGTGGCTTTGTGTCCAATATAAACAACGATGATTACACCCCCACCTGCCATCGCTGTGGCGGGACCTTCGCCAAAAGAGGCGACAACAATGAGGACGCTATGATTAGCAAGATGAAGTCTTTTGCTTGCGACACCTTGCCTGTTATAGAGTTCTTTAGAGACCGAGGCTTGCTCTGCTCGGTCGATGCAGGACGTAATGCAGAGTATACAATGGAGCAAGTTAGGGAAATCATAAAAGATATATGAGAAGGCAGTGGCATGATTAAGATTAAGAGTGAGAAGGAGATAGAACTCTTGCGCAAAGCGGGAGAAATAACCAGAAACACACTACTTGAGGTGGAAAAACACGTCAAGGTGGGCGTGACCACTCGACAGCTCGACAAGATTGCCCACGATTATATCTTAAGTCAAGGTGCCAAGCCGTCATTCTTGCACTATGGTGGATTCCCAGCCACTATATGTGCATCAGTCAATGATGTGGTGGTGCATGGTTTTCCAGATGATACTCCGCTTAGTGAGGGCGACATAGTCAGTATAGACGTGGGCGCCTGCTATAAGGGATATCATGGAGACAGCGCTAGGACCTACCCTGTGGGGACTATAAGTGCTGATAAGCAAAAACTCATTGATGTCACGAGACAGAGTTTCTTTGAGGGCATCAAGGACTTGAAAGCAGGGAATACTGTAGGAGATATTTCCAGCAGAGTGCAGAACTATGTGGAGAAGTATGGCTTCGGTGTAGTGAGGGACATGGTGGGGCATGGCGTGGGCAGAGACCTGCACGAAGACCCTGAGGTGCCCAACTTCGGCTATGCTGGCCTGGGGCCAAAACTCAAGGCAGGTATGGTGATAGCCATAGAACCTATGGTGAATATGGGAAGTTATGAAGTAGTAATACGTGGTTGGAGTTGTAAGACGAAAGACGGTCTTCCCTCTGCACACTACGAGAACACCATTCTAATCACTGATACTGGAGTTGAGATTTTAACCTAGAATTGAGAGGAAATAGATGACACAACAGTTTTTGATAGGTAGTGTGGTGTCCAGCACCTCTGGACATGACAAGGGCAGGCTCTACATCATAAGAGCGATAGATGGCGACTTCGCCAGCCTCACTGATGGAGACTATAGACCACTTTTGAAGCCTAAGAAAAAAAGACTCAAACACATTCTTTTAGTCAAAGCAGATGGAATTGATGAGGAAACGCTCGGCAAGATGCATGACTATGAGATAAAAACATATCTAAAACAATGTAAAAATGTGTGATTTATGTGGATTTTCTGTTGAAAAAAAGGAGAATTTATGCCAAAATCAGATTGTTTGGAAACTGAAGGAGTAGTGACAGACGTCCTACCTAACGCTACTTTCAAGGTAAAACTTCAAAATGGGCATATCATAACCTGCTACATCTCAGGCAAACTTAGAATGAATTTCATCAAGATTTTAGCCGGCGACAGCGTCAAAGTAGAGATGAGCCCGTATGATTTGACAAAAGGGAGAATTACTTGGAGAAGTAAGTCAAACTAATATAAACAAGGAGAAAGGGAAATGAAAGTTAGACCATCTGTAAAACCTATTTGCGATAAGTGCAAGGTTATTAAAAGAGAAGGCAACGTAATGGTAATATGCCCAAATAAAAAGCATAAACAAACTCAAGGCTAGAAAGCAAACATGTCCTTGGGCGGCTGTTTTGATGCAGGGCCTGTGCTTAGAGCACTTTTCCACCATGCCATGTGTCGATAATCTAAGGACATGAGGGATATATTGCCTAGGTTATTTTATGCCAAAGCATAAGATAACAAGGGCTATGATAAAAACAAAATTATTTATGGAGGATAAATAAATGGCTCGTATTGCTGGTGTTGATCTACCAAACGAGAAAAGACTTGAAATCGGCCTTACCTACATCAAGGGTATCGGCAGAGTGACAAGCAACAAGATTTTGACTGAGACCAAAATCAGTCCTGACATTCGTGTCAAAGATTTGACAGAAGAGCAAGTGGCTACTCTAAGAAATTATATAGAGAAGAACTTGACTGTCGAGGGCGACCTCACTAGAGAAGTCTCCCTTAATATTAAAGCCCTGTCCGAGATAGGTTGCTATAGAGGCATAAGGCACCGTAAGGGATTGCCTGTGAGAGGACAGAGCACCAAACAAAACGCAAGAACTCGCAAAGGCCCTAGAAAGACCGTTGCTAAGAAGAAAAAGTAAGGGAGGGTGAAATAAATGGCAGAGAAAAAGACAGTTAGAAGAAAGAAACAAACTAAGAATGTCGACAAAGGTGCAGTGCATATTCAGGCATCATTCAACAATACACTAGTCACATTCACCGACCTTGCTGGCAACACTATTTCATGGTCCAGTGCTGGCTCTCTTGGCTTCAAAGGAGCCAGAAAGAGCACTCCATTCGCTGCTCAGCAAGCTGTGGAGACCGCTGCAAAGCAGGCCAAGGATATGGGACTTAAGTCAGTCGAAGTTTATGTAAAAGGACCGGGCAACGGTAGAGAGGCTGCTATTCGTGCACTAGGCACAGCAGACATAAATGTCACCAAAATCAGTGACGTTTCTCCTATCCCTCACAATGGTTGCCGTCCTCCTAAGAAGAGAAGGATATAAAGGGAGAGAGAACTATGGCAAAATATACTGATGCAGATTGCAGATTGTGCAGAAGAGAGGGATGCAAGCTTTTCCTCAAGGGAGACAGATGTATTTCTCCAAAATGCGCATTAGAGAAGAGACCAGTGGTCCCAGGACAACATGGAATGGGCAGAAAGAAGATAACTGACTATGGCGAGCAACTGAGAGAAAAGCAGAAAGTCAAGAGAGCATATGGCTTGCTTGAGAAACAATTCAGAGGCTACTATGAGAAAGCCACCAGAATGAAAGGCGTCGTGGGCGAGAACATGCTTTCCCTACTTGAGAGAAGACTTGACAATGTTATATATAGAATGGGCATTGGCGACAGCAGGAGCGAAAGCCGTCAAATAGTCAACCATGGACACATCATGGTCAATGGCAAAGTGGTCAACATTCCTTCCTATTCAGTCAAGGCAGGTGATGAGATATCTGTCAAAGAGACCAGTCAGGAGATTGAGAAGTTCAAGCAACTTAGAGGTATCAAGATAACCATGCCTAAGTGGCTCCAGTTCAATACCAACGCCATGAGTGGCACAATACTAGACTTGCCAAAGAGAGATGATATAGACCTCAATATTAGAGAACACTTAATCATCGAGTTATATTCAAGGTAAGGAGGAATATTGAATGATTCAAATAGACAAGCCAAAAGTCATCATGGAGGATAAGAAAAATGGCAGTTATGCCAAGTTCGTCCTCGAGCCTCTTGAGAGAGGTTTCGGCATCACTTTGGGCAATTGCCTGAGGAGGACTCTCCTAGGTGCCATGCCTGGTGCAGCCGCTGTGGCTATTAGAATAGAGGGTGCAGAGCATGAGTTCTCTTCCCTCAAGGGTGTCAGCGAAGACGTCACAGACATTGTCCTCAATATCAAGAATATGGCAGTCAAGACGTCTAGCCTAGAGGAAGACTTCACCACCACTCTTCATGTTCACAAGAAGGGTGCTGGAGAGGTGCTTTGCTCAGATTTTGAAGGCAATGACCAAGTGGAGATACTCAATCCCGAACTCAAGATATGCACACTAGATGACGATGCCGACTTTGATATGGAAGTAGTCATCGGCAGAGGTAGAGGATATGTCCCAGCCAGCAAGAATGAGAGGGAGGATATGCCCATAGGATACATCAGCGTGGACTCCATCTTCACTCCAGTCAAGGCCGTCAATTACAGTGTGGAGAACACTAGGGTGGGGCAGTCCATAGATTATGACAAACTTACTTTAGAGGTTCAGACCAATGGCACCATGACAGCCAAGGAAATAGTGTCTCTTGCTGCCAAGATTGTGGAGGACCACATTAAACTATTTGTCAATCTCACCGAATATATGCAGGAGATGACAGTGCTAGTGTCCAAAGAGGAGTCTAGCCCAGTCAAGATGCTGGAGATGAGCATAGAGGACCTAGACCTATCTGTGCGTAGTTATAACTGCCTCAAGAGAGCCAGCATCAATACTGTGGAAGATTTGACCAAGAAGTCCAGAGAAGATATGCTCAAGGTGAGGAATCTTGGACTCAAGTCTCTTGAAGAAGTCATACACAAACTAGAAAGTATGGGATTGTCACTTAGAAATGAAGAAGAATAATTAAGGTAAAGGAGAAAATCATGGCTAATGCTAAATTGAATAGACCCACCAAAGAGAGATTGAGCCTGCTTAGGAATCAGGCCAGTGATCTATTGTGGAATGGCAAGGTGACCACCACCATCGCTAAGGCAAAATCCCTTAGAAGTTATGTGGAGAAGGTTCTTACACTGGCTATCAATAGCTACGAGGACACTGTCAAGGTGGTCAAGAATGATGTGGATAGCAAGGGTGTCACCGTCAAGAGAGAAGTGGTCAACGATGGGCCAAATAAACTGGCCGCTCGTAGAATGATTATGGCCAAACTCTTCGACAGACAGGAAGTCCGTCAGAACAAGGAGTCCAAGGCCTCCTTTGTGGAGAGGACTAAGGATATCAACCACCCACTTATAGAGAAGATTTTCAATGTCTATGCTCCAAAGTATGCCGAGCGCAACAAAGAAAATGGCCAAGGCGGTGGCTACACCAGAGTGCTCAAGATGGATATGAGACGTGGTGACGCAGCCCCTATGTGCATAGTGGAATTAGTTTAATATGTATAAGACATCGACTTTTGTTGGTGTCTTTTTATTTTTTAATGTTATTTATTTGACTTTGCCACCCATAAAAAGATATAATAAAATGTAATATTGTATGTATTAGTGTCACTTTTTGCATAATAAGTGAGCCTGTTATACACAATATATTATACTTATGGAGTAGATATGAAAAGAGCACTTAAAATAATACTTTTTTCCTTCTTGTCTGTTATAGGGGTATTCGCTCTCGTCATTGGCGGAATGTATCTCTTTGGAGGATTTAATGAGAAAGTAGTCTTCGCAGAAGAGATGCATTTCTCTAGGGCAGAGGTCATCTCTTCCTCTTCATTTGAGCTAGACCTTATCTCCACCACACCCGATGTCACTAGACGTGATGTGAGGATAGAGGTCTCTAGTGGAGGAGACAAC
>CAMYXB010000003.1 GCA_947303145.1 uncultured Clostridia bacterium
TTCCCCTTTCCTCACTTACGTTCGTTAGGGGGCCCCGAAATTATGTCACTACGTTCATAATTTCTTATTACGTTGCCTTGACGGCAGCATTTTTTTATAAAAAATGCTATGACCGGTTGGCAACATTTTTGTCTTATCCCCATTCCTCATATTCATTCGTCTGGGGGCAGAAATTATATCACTTCGTTCATAATTTCTTTTATTGCGGTCTAAACAGACTGCGTTTTTTATCAAAAAAAAACACCATGTCTGCTTTACGATTTTTTTATTTTATATTTCTATTTTTTGCAGGACTATATGTCACTTGAGCGACTTAGAGACGGAGATTGTCTGTCACATCAGTCACCGAAAATCGCAGTCTCGCAAAAGCAAAGATATATGTGTTGTTAGGTTTTTATACCACATATATTTTTTTCTTCCTATTATATTCTATGAGCCTATATGTCTCTTGAGCAACTTAGAGACGGAGATTGTAGGTTATGCCAGTCACCGAAAATCGCAGTCTCGTTTAGCGAAAGAGATATATAGGCGAATTCTTGGTCGGAATGGCGTGATTTGAACCCACGATCTCATGGTACCGAACCATGCGCGCTACCGAAATACGCCACATTCAGCTAGATTACATATTATCACATCGATTTTTCACTGTCAAATAATGTATGACTCATTTTTATTTATGAATGAACTCTTTTTATTGAGCGGTTAGGCAGACAATGGAGAAGTCTTATAACTAAACATCACTTTGCCGAGGATAGAAGAGATGTCAAAAGGACCATGGGAGGTGCTGTCCTTACTTACTCCTCTGTTGTCGCCGAGGACGAAGACTTGATTGGGGCTTATATTAAGCGAGGCAGTCGTCTCTTCCACTCCTATGGAGATATACACGCCATCAAGATTGCAAAATTTATTGAAATATGACAGAGTCATG
Source organism: uncultured Clostridia bacterium (assembly GCA_947303145.1). Taxonomy (GTDB): domain Bacteria; phylum Bacillota; class Clostridia; order Christensenellales; family UBA1242; genus UBA7862. Next base: position 929 of record CAMYXB010000003.1, read on the forward strand.
TCCTTGTAATTATCACCGATATAACTCTCGTCTATCACTTCGCCATTTACCCTGTAATAGCAGTATTGACTGTCGCTTCGCTTCACTAAAGAGAGCACGTCCCCACCTTTTGCGACAACTCGCTTGACTATGTCGCTCGTATCCGTCCTTATGATGACTATGTCCGAGCGATTGAGAACATAGTATCTCGCCACTACGACAATGTCACTGCCATCTGCGCTATATGTGGGCTCCATACTGCTACCTTCTATTCGCATCTGGAAAAACAACGCATCAAAAGAAAACAAAGCAAGACAGAAAAAAAATATCACACAGAGAACTATGCTTAGGAACTTGTCTAGTCTATTTCTTTCTCTCAAAGTGAAAGTCATCTTGCTATTCATATAACAATTATATACCCACTGGGCGAAAAAGCCAACAAATTTTTGTCCGCCATGCCCTGCGAAATATTAACTTTTTTGAAAAAAGCCTACATAGTGAAGATTAAAATTGAAAAGTAAACATACAACATACATAAAGATACTTGATTAACTAGATAGAAAGATTTTTCTCAAGAAAAATAACCCTCTTGACGAGTGGAAAAGAGTGGTGTATAATAAAAATGAAGTTAGGAGGAAAATGACATGAGCGATAATAAAAATGAATCGTTTGATTCACTTGATGGCTGGAGGAAAGAAAATTTTGGCTCTTATGCAGGCGGGAGTGAATATGACGAGACAGCGGAAGCTATCACTGTATTCAGTAGATTGCCTAAATGTGAGCAAGAGAGAATAACTAGGGAATATGAGGAAAGACACAAGAATAGCGAACCCACCCTCGATAGATAAATATATTTTTTGGAAAATAAAAGGACTTGCATAAGTATATGCAAGCCCTTTGTCTATTTTTTAGCCACACAAACAAAGTAAGTGTTTTATTTTATAACCTTTCTAAAAAGCACAATATTGTTAAGTTTTTTACGCCTTAGTGTTGACCAGTTCCGTCAGGTTGATGTAGTCCTTTGTCAATTCGCATAGAGGACAGGTCTCGAAGGCTTTTTTATCAGTGTGCGTGTGTCCGCAGTTGTCACATTTCCACTCGTAAGGAGTGCCATTTTCATATAGGCAGTCAGATTTTAGTTTGTTGTATAGTGCCTCTATCTGCAGAAAGTGATTGCCCTCCACCAGTGCTACAAGTTTGAACTTTTCCGCCACATCTTTGAAGCCCTCGTCCTCTGCTATTTTGGCAAAACTGGGATAAATGGTGCTATTCTCGCTCTTTTCTGTGCTGGAGGCAGATTTTATCATTTCCATTAGGCTCCCGTCCTCGAAAGGATAACCCGCCTTTATCTCAATATTTCTCTGTGGTTTGGACAAGTGCTGTGACATGAGTGTCCAAAATGTCTTAGCATGTGCCATCTCATTCTTGGCGAGGCTTTTGAAAAAGGTGCTTACATTTTGCTTGCCCTCACTCACCGCCTTTTGTGAGATAAATTGATACCTCGCTCCGTCTTGACACTCTGCCGAAAAGGCTCTGGCTAGATTTATCTTGGTCTGTGAATCGTCGAAATTCATATCTATTCGCTCCTTTTTATTTGATATATCAATTATGTGCAAATACTTTCTTATTAAACAAGTTTTTCAGATAAGACGAGAAAGCCACGCTCCGCACTTAGCATTTAATAAACATGACCGAGGCAATCTATTCCTATTTATGCAAAAGTAATGGTGCATGAATATCCCCTATCAAAAAAAAGATTGATTTTTTCTCATAATATATATACAATAATAATTATCATGATAGGTGAGGGAGAGAGAAGATGTTAGACACATATAGCATGAAGAGGAGATACACCCTTTTTGATGAGAAGAGCTATAGGGGACTTATCAGGACTCTTTTGTCCATGACGACATATTCTCTGGAGGAGGGAGAGAGAAGAGTGGTGACAGACTACTACTTAGACAATCCCGAAGGCCTGCTCATGAGCAATAGTATTGTGCTAAAGAGGAGAAATAGCAGGGACGAAAATTATCTCAAAATATCCAGACTGCATTATGACAAGCAATATTTCTACATGGATAGGATAAGAGAGAAGGATAGGAGACTGGATATCAAGTCAAGTGATAAATTGTCCGATCATTATTTCTTCCTATCGAATGCTCTGGGGAGCATGTTCTCCAATGCACTGCAGTTCGACACAGACAAGTTGTTTGGCAAGATGAGAGTTTTCCTTATGACAAAGAGTGAGGAAGAGACGAGAACAATGCATGGATATAGTGGGCTGAAGATGAGCCTCAGATATGACAAGCTCAAGATAAAGAACAACACCACTCGCAGAAAAAACGTGGCATATATTGTGCAATTCGACCTTTTATCCAAAGATGACACATTGCCTCTTTTCGATGAATTTATATCGAAACTAAATAAGAGATTTAAGGAGATGTTTCTCACCAAGGAAAATAAATGTGAACTGTCTCTTCGCATGACAGCACCTCTGCCTAGCAAGGAAGAGATGAGGAAGAAGCAGGCCCAGATAGCCCGCATGAAGAATATTGGACTAGGGGAGATAAAGGAGTGACTAGACACTATTACACCATCATTGATTGTGACCCGGGGATAGATGATGCTATGGCGATAATGAATGCAGTGGCAAGTGATGATATTTGTGTCAAATTGCTCTCCACAGTGTCAGGCAATCTGTCCATAGACAATACGCTCAAGAATACACTCAAAATATGTGAACTGCTTGGTGTGGACATTCCAGTCAGCCGAGGAGCCTCATCTCCGCTCAAGAGACAAGCGGTGTATGCCACTATGGCACAAGGAACGGCAGGCTTTGGCGGATATCAATATGACGAGGTGGCGGGAAGAGAGATTTCTCTTCAAGGCGAAGACGCCATTCACTACTACCTACACGACACATTGTCCAAGAACACCACCATTGTTTGCCTAGGCCCCATGACCAATATTGCCAAACTTCTCAAGAAGTATCCCGAGGATAAGGACCGCATCGCTAGAATAGTTTTTATGGGCGGGAGCAAGGACGAAGAGGGAGATGTGGCTCCTTATAGGGAGTTTAACATAGCCTATGACCCCGAGGCGACCAGACAGGTGATAGCCAGTGGCGTGCCACTAGTCATGATACCCATGGAACTGGGACATATAGCATACTTTGATAAAGCAGAGCAGAAACTCATAAGGAGAATGAATGCCCTTGGCAAGACTTTCTACAAGATGTTCCAGAATTACAACGATTATCACGTGGGCAGGCTGGGTGCAGCAGTGCATGATAGTTGCGCTGTGCTATACCTCAGTTTTCCAGAGATATTCAAGACCGCTCCAGCGAGATTGGAACTGAAATATTACAAAGCAGGCGACACAGAATATGGATATGTGGACTGCTCATTGACCAAGGAGAACAAGAACGCACTCGTTTGCGTGGATATGGATATAGATAAGTTCAAGACAATAGTATATGGCAATCTTGCCAAATTCTGCTAGTGGAGAAGATATGTTTTATTTCAAAAAATCTAAAAAAATAGTGCTTTTATTGCTAGTCATGCTCTGCATGATGCTCTTTTCCGCCTGCTCTCCAATAAGGCTCACCACAAAGTATGAAGATAGCGGGAAAGTAGAGGTCGCACTTACACTGCCTACAAGTTCTCTCAAGGCACTAGGCGAGAGTAGTTATTCTATTAGGGTGGACAGAGTATACACCATTTTGACACATTATATGCAAGATGTGAGGACGGCTTGCGAGGACAAGACATTGGAACTCTTCTCTCACATCTATTCCTTTCCTCCCACCATGTCAAGAGAGGAAAAACTAAGTGAAATATATCTCACTAATCGCAAGTTCACCTTTGATACGGAGGTCTCTCCCTCAAGGAGCGCCTACGATTACTCTTCCACCACTCAAGAGATAACTATCACATGCACATTTTCCTCTATATATGCTTATATCATGTATTTCTATCCTGACGCCTTCAAATACAACGAGGATGATAACAATCTCGTCATAGACAAGGACAAGACATCACTTCTCTCAGATGTCCCTGTGGCTAGTAGCACTCTTAAGATGGAAGATGCTTTCCTGTGGAAGACTTACACACAGATAGCCTCACCCTTACTTTACAATGGTGGGGAATGTGTCCTGCTGTCTCCTCTAAATGTTGGGCTCAAGTCTTATCCAGCAGGGGAACTCATCTCTAACGTAGTGAAAGATGCACTATCTCTCAGTAGTGAGGAGGCTAGTTTTGTGTTTAGTTTTCTCTCGCCATATAGGAGACTGGGAAGCAATGGCACCATATCATACAATGACGGATACTATGTGCATACGTGGGAGTTAGATGACACCTCTTCTCAGGTGAAATTCTCAAGGCGCATAGCCAATTATTCCTCATGGTATATCTCGGCTGCTATCTTAGGCGCTGTGCTAATGTGTGGAATGATTGTATCATACTTTATCCAAAAGAAGAAGAACTCAAAATATAGGAAAAATGTAGCGAATAGCATTTTGTCCGACCAGTCAGTCGAAATAACAGAAAAGCCGACCAAGGAGACGGACAAATGAGTAAAAAGAGGAAGAAAAAGATTGACATAGACAGACGCAAGTCTTATGATATAACCAGTTTTATCAAAAAGCACACACTAAGATATGTCATCACACTGCTTGTCGCTATGCCCGTCATCATGTTCATCAACTATTTTCTTTCTGAGAACATATCGGGCTATACATCGCTTATCACTGTGCTTGTCACCATTACCCTACTTTTGCTCTCACTACTTATCACTACTCTGATTTCTATCAAGAGAGACAGGAGGGAGGAGGAGTCACTTGATGGAGAGAAGAGAGACCCATTCGCAGACTAAAATTTTTACATAAAGGAAGAACAATATGGACAATTCACAGAAATCATCATTACGTGCCTTGCCACACAATATAGAGGCAGAGCAGTCTGTCCTTGGCTGTTGTCTTTTAGGTGACAATGCACTGCTTATTGTCATGGAAGAGGTGGCAGAAGAGGACTTCTACACCCTCTCACACAGGACAATATTCGACAGTATGCGCACCATTTATACTCAGGGCAAGCCCATAGACTTCGTCACCTTGTCTGACGAGCTGGAGAAGCGTGGTTCGCTGGAGGCAATAGGCGGGATAGAATACATCACCACGCTCACCAACATTGTCCCCTCCTCTGCCAACATTAGACACTATGTGTCCATAGTGAAAAGAGACTCCCTTCTTCGTGCGCTCATACGCTCTAGCGAGGAGATTATCCAGAAGTCGTATGAGAATAGCGAGGACAATATCCTCGCCTTTGCGGAGAAAAACATCTTCGATATAGCAGAGAGGGGGGATAAGTCTAGTTTAGTCAAAATGGCGGGTTCACTAGATGACGTGCTCACCAAGTTTGAAGAAATCCACAAAAATGGTGGCATGATAAGAGGCCTAGCCACAGGATATGGCGAACTAGACAATCTCACCAATGGATTCAAAGAGGGAAATCTAGTCATTCTTGCTGCTAGACCGGGCTTTGGAAAATCTTCTCTTGCCATGAATATAGTCAGCAACGTGTCTCTAGATATGGGCAAGAAGTGTGCGGTGTTTTCCCTTGAGATGTCGAGAGAGGAAATCACACAGAGAGTTTTATGCTCTGTCAGTGGAGTGAGCATGCAGAATGCCCTCACAGGACACCTCACTGGTGATGATTGGAAGGCTTTGTGGGAGGCGAGGAAGAAACTTGATGAGGCGGATATATACATTGACGATAGTTCCCTCAATTCCCCCACAGAGATACTCTCTAAGTGTCGCAGAATTAAGAGAGAAATGGGTGGGCTAGACTTAGTGATGATAGACTATCTGCAGTTGATGAATGGCAACCTCAAGTATCGAGACGGCAACAGACAGCAGGAGATAAGTGACATAACGAGGAATCTCAAAATTACCGCCAAGGAACTGGGCGTGCCCATACTTCTCCTATCGCAATTATCTCGTGAGGTGGAGAAGAGAGAGGACCACAGACCTGTGGTGAGTGACCTGAGGGAGTCTGGCTCCATTGAGCAAGATGCAGATATAGTCATGTTCATCTACAATAGTGCCAAATATGCCGATGTGGACGTGAAGGACGGGCCAAATGTGTGTGAACTCATCGTAGCCAAGCACAGAAGTGGACCATTGGGGACGATAAAACTGAAGTGGATACCTGAGATAACCACTTTCGTCAATATGGAATACAATGCGGACAGGGTGAGCCTTGAGGCCACTGCGCCACCAGACATAGCCAAATACAAAAACATCGCTCAAGAGAGTGGCGATTAAAAGAGAGGATTTTTTTATGAGAAATTTGACAGCAAAAGAACTGAGAGAAATGTGGATTAAGTTTTATGTGGACAAGGGACACGCCCTCATTCCGTCTGCATCACTTATCCCAGAGAATGACCCCACTGTGCTATTTACCACAGCTGGTATGCACCCACTAGTGCCTTTTCTGCTTGGAGAGAAGCATCCCTGCGGGAAGAGATTAGTCAATATCCAAAAGTGCGTCAGGACAGGAGATATAGACGAAGTGGGAGATGACTTCCACTGCACATTCTTTGAGATGATGGGCAACTGGAGCCTAGGTGATTATTTTAAGAAAGAGAAGATTGCTTGGAGCTACGAGTTCCTCACCAGTCCAGAGTATCTAGCTATCCCCAAGGAAGACCTCGTGGTGTCTGTCTTTGCAGGAGACGAGAGCGCCCCTAGAGATATGGAGTGCTATGAGGCATGGAGGAGCATGGGTATAGACGAGGGCAAGATATTTTTCCTGCCCAAAGAGAACAACTGGTGGATACTAGGCAGTGGTGTGGGGCCTTGCGGACCAGATAGTGAGATGTTCATAGACACTGGCAAGCCAAAGTGTAGCGTAGACTGCTCACCAGCTTGCAGTTGTGGCAAATATGTGGAAGTGGGCAATGATGTGTATATGCAGTATGTCAAAAAGACTAAAGACGGCCCCGTATCTCCTCTTGAGCAAAAGAACGTGGACACTGGCTTTGGCTTCGAGAGAATACTCTGTCTCGCTAGTAAAAAGGACAGCGTGTATGACACAGAACTATTCGTGCCTATTATCAAGAAAATAGAGGAGATAAGTGGCAAATATTATTTGCTTAATGATGACACCAAGAGAAATATGAGAATAATTGCCGACCACATTAGAGCCAGCGTCTTTATGATAGCTGATGGCGTGGTGCCTCTCAATGTAGAGCAAGGATATGTGCTACGTAGGCTCATTAGACGCTCCATCAACTGCGCCTATAGACTGGGTTTTGAGGGCTCTAGACTGGCAGAACTTGTGCCAGTGGTAGCGGGAATATATAGTGACGTGTATCCTGAACTGACAGAAAAGTGTGAGCATATAGAGCAGACTATAAGAGAGGAGAACGATAGATTTTCCAAAACTCTCTCTCAAGGTATCAAGGAATTTGAAAAAGTGGCCAAGTTTACTCAAGGAGGTGTCCTCAATGGCAAGACGGCCTTTAGACTTTATGACACATTCGGCTTCCCTCTGGAACTTACCAAGGAACTTGCCAAGGAAAAGGGACTTACAGTAGATGAGGAGGGATATAAACTGGCTTTCAGTCAACATCAAGAGAAGAGCAAGGCTGGCAACGACAAGGTATTCAAGGGCGGACTGGCAGATAGCAGTATACAGACCACTAGACTTCACACTGCCGTTCACCTGCTTCATGCCGCTTTGAGAAAAGTGCTGGGTGATGATGTGTATCAAAAGGGTAGCAACATCACCAGCGAAAGACTGCGCTTCGACTTCAACTGTGACCACAAGATGACCGATGAGGAGAAAAAGCGAGTGGAGGACCTCGTCAACGAGGCCATAGATAGAGCCATTCCAGTCACGTGTGAGGAAATGTCTCTCGAGGAAGCAAGGAAGAGTGGTGCCCTTGGCGTATTCGAGAATAAATATGGAGACAAGGTCAAAGTCTACACCATAGGCGATGTATCTAAGGAGATTTGCGGTGGCCCTCATGCCAACAATACCAAGGAACTAGGGCATTTTAGACTAGTCAAAGAGGAGTCTAGCAGTGCAGGGGTTAGACGTATCAAGGGTGTTATTGAGAGCGAGGCATAAAATAGGGGCTTGAATTTTTATTCATTTTATGAGAGAATATATTAGATAGTCGAAAGGAGGGAACTTATGGCCAAGATTGGTGGGAAGAAGGGATTTTTCATATGGCTTGCCATAGCACTGTTTGCATTATTGCTACTGGGCTTGGCTTTCATTGGGATACTATATATGTCGCCCAATAGAGTCATGCTAGGGCTAGTGTATGCCAAATATACAGACAGCCATACTTACGAATACAACACCTCAACCGACATCTCCACACTGGAGATTTCCTCTATAGAGATAAGTAGCGAGAGGAGCAATATCAACATTCTCCCACTCCCAGATGCCTCTGTGTCTAAAACAATAGTCGTGCATCAGGTGAGGAAGTTTGAGGGCTTTTCTGTAGCGAATGTGGGCTCCCCCACTTATGACGGCTCCTTCGCCTCCCATACTCTTAAGATAATCACCACCGAGCCTTTTCCTTTTGCCACCAACTCATCTACATATATCAATGTGTATGTGTCTCATGACTTGGAGTTAACTTCTGTCAAGGCAATATCCACTTACGGAAACGTGAGCATCTCCACATATTGTGCCACGTCCTCTTTCACTCTCCATTCTGCCAACTTACAGACGAGACACGCCTCGTCCATTAAAGTGGGTGATGTGTCAGGCATCGAGGACTATTATTTTAGAACCAATAGGGGCAATGTGGAGTTCTCTCATACAGACTTTTCCGCCTCTTCAGTGACATTCCAGTCTTTTTCTGGCACTTTCAATCTCTACAATAATTCCATGACAGGCACTCTTTCCGTCACAGATAGATTCACTTGTCATGCAGACGGAAGCAGAGCCACAGTTAGAGTGAACAAAGTCTTTGGCGAGGTCCACCTGTCCGGTGTTGGCGGAGATTTCTCCTTCAATCAAATAGGCAAAAGTGATGCACCTGGCAGCATCATCGGCAATGTGGATTATGCCAACATATTCATAGACACATTGTTTGGCGAGGCGTCCATTATGGAGAGCACCACTTCTTGCTCAAGCAATGTCTACATCAAGTCAATCGTGTCTTCAAGGGACAGCACATTCCATGTAGGGAGCGGGAGCCTAAGGATAGACAGCACAGACTCCACTGTGTCTGCGGAGTCCACATCTGGTGCTATCTCCCTTAAATCTATCACGCAGAGTAGCAGTGTCTATGCCTATTCTACCAGCGGTGATATATATTTGGAATATCTGGCCAGCAGCGATAGACATGATGACACCAATGTCACTGCCCTGACAGATAGCGGAGATATATCTCTTGTCAATATCTCTGGCGTGCTCAATGTAGATGTGAGGAGCAATAGCCCAAGTGCCAAATTAAACATTTCATTCAATGCCATAGCGAAAAATAGCGAAAAAATCAATTCTATCAAAGCAGGCGGAAGAGTGGCCCATCTTACTTGGCTGGGCAATTCCACCGACTTGAAGTGCAAACTCTTCACCACCGCCACAGCATCTTCTTCCTCTTCTTCCATGATGTCTAAAGTGGAGAGTGAGGATAGCGATTACGAACTAGACTCTTACCCTGACTATTCCTCGCAATATCGTGTATCTTACAGCGAGGGCTCCACAGGCAGTTATACAGCAGGCAGACTATTCGTGTCCGCTGCATCACATGTTAGACTTATATTAGATTAAAATTAAACGAGTGAATAGTTGTATATATTTGAAAAGGACAATCCCCCGTCATTTACTTGACGAGGGTTTTTTCTTGGATAATTTGCGCCACCTATACACAGACAATATCCCTATTATCCCGCTTATCGCCACCATTACACAGGCAATTGTCACCACACTTTTCTCCCCTCGGCTCTCGAAAGTGGTGGGAGTCTTGCCATAAGAGAGGATATTGGAGACCATGCTCTCCTCTTCCTCTTGTGTGACGTCATCTGTGACAACGAGAGTGTCACCCTCGCCACTATCTATGGTGCTAAACAGCGTCTTATCCACCACCTCAGCAAGATATGGCACAGTCTCAATCACTAGGTCTTTCTCAACGAGGTGTGAGCCCATCTCGAATAGCAGAGACTTGGGAGAAAGTGCCTGATTGTAGTGTCCCTTCGCATGATAAATATCAAGGAAAAGCCAAGGACAATATACCTCTGCTACACTCATAAGATAGAGTGCAAATTGCAGATTGACAGCCGAGTCAGGATTACCATTGCCCACCACAATGCGCACCTTGCACCTCTCCTTGCCATCAATGTTCTTCACATACAGCGACCTAGACGCTCCGTCTCTGTGTATGTCGAATATCGCATCAGGAGAGCTCTCTAGCAGTCTTTTTGCGGTGACACTGCTTCTGGTGTATGCACTCTTGTCATGAGGGATATGTAGAGTTTCATCTAGCGTGGCATCATAGCCAAGAGATACAAAACTCTCTTTAAGGAGTCTCGCTATATCATGTATTCCGCCCTTGCCATACACGCTGTCATATCCGTCACCCGCTATGTAGCTCTCGTCATTGTGCGTCATATACAGAGCCACACTCTTTGTTTTAGGAGCGAGGTTTAGACCTCTTTCTTCTTCCACTATCTTGGGCTTTAAGTATCTGCCGTTGTATTCCGCATAGGCAGTGTGAGAGGCCTGGTCCACGTCCACCACCTCATACTCCAGAAATTCTCTAGTGATTATCTTGTCCCCCACCTCTACGTCCATGCCCTCGAATATGACATTCCCCATGCTATCCTGCACTATGTATATCTCCTCACTCATGGCACAAGCAGTGCCTATATGTGAGATGCACATCAGTGGCAGAATAAAGGTAAAAGATAACAATAATATCAAAAATTTTTTCATTATATCCATATTTTGTCCTTTTTGCGACAAAATATGTAATAAAAAACTCCCCAACGGCTAATATATTGGAGAGTTTGTATTGTATATATAATAAAGTATTTTTCTACAGCATTTTTTTGAGGTCGTCTAGCGAATTTTGAATAGAGGAGATAAGCCTCTTTTTGCTTGAGGAAGTAAACAGGTCATGTTCTGTGCGAGAGAGAAGATAGTCCACCGAGACATCGAAAAAGTCTGCCAGTTTGACCAGTGCGAAGCCGTCAGGGTTGGACTTGCCTGTCTCGTAGTTGGAGATGGTCCTTTGGTCTATTCCAGTGGCAGACGCCACATCACTCTGCTTCAAATCTCTGTCCTCTCTCAGTTCCCTTATCCTATTAACCATCTTTTTACCTCCGATGCTAATATTTTACTATAAATTTAGTAAAAACGCTTGACATACTAAATATTTACCGCTAAAATACACTTGATACCAATAATTTAGTATACACATTTTCAAAAACATATTTTTTGGTAAAAAATATCACACTTAGAGCATCACAAAAGACACTCTTTGCGTGATAGTTGGCTAAAAAGGAGATAAAAAGATGAGAAGAAAAAGATTTTTCAGTAGCATAGCATTCGTTCTATCTTTAGTTATGCTGGCTGTGAGTGGAGCCATGTTCGTCCACTCTGCCCAGCAACAGAGCGCATCGACGTCTCTGTCTGTCACATTCAGTGGCATGAATGTAGACTATACTGTCAGGGCGTGGTATCAATTAATGGGAACGACTGAGAGAACTCCTCTAAGAGACCCAAGTAATAACAACAATAACACCAATACAACCATCTCATTCGATGCTACAGACCCAAGTTCAACCAAGACTTTGGCAGTGGCTGAAAATAATGGGAATATTGCACTTAGTGCCACAGCGACTTATGTGCTATTCACATATGAGTTCACCAATACTGCAAGCTCAGGTGCTAAAGGCATGCTGGTCAGCCTAGATAATTCCTCATCTTCGGATAACAATATCAGTATAAAATACCTCTCTTCTACAGATGACTATACACCAAGCACTGGGCTTGACTCTCAAGCAAGTTCTGTATATGATTCATCAGAGAGCGAATTTGATGAAATATTCATTACTGCTGGACAACATACAAAATATTTCTACATCTTAGTCTCTCTGGAAGATCCCACGTTGAATGGCACATACAACAAATCTTCTTCTCCTCTTAGTTGGAGCGTAGAGTGCAGTGATGCCGAAACAGAACCCCCTGTGACGTTGTATATAACCGGCACCGGAACAGAGACTGCTCCTTTTATCGTATATGAGGGGAGTGAAGAAAATCAAAAATATTATAATAATTCTATAACAGCAGATGAGGAGACTGTATTTGTTTCGAAAGGCTCCACAATAATATTGACCTATGGCCAAGGAGACAATATCTATAATTATGGGTCTAGTAATTTCATATCAGGAGCTCCACAAAAACCAGATTTTACTCCACGTGCTATCTCAATTGTTTCTGTAAGCGGGGCATTTAGTCATAATGGCGCAAATTCTGTCGGTTATGCATGTTCATTTATTGCCACTGAATCTAGTTATCAAATTTCATTTTATATTACTAATAATTAAAAAAAATTTTTTCTAAATAAATATTAAGAGATTGCCGCTGGGGCGGAAGCCCCAGAGCACCGCCCACGAACGTGGGTGGCGCAGTAGCCGACAGGCTACCGGCAATCTCTTCCTATTTCCCCTTTGACAAATCTACGCATAAGAGATACAATTAAAGCATGAAAAAGAGACTACTTTTGCACTCGTGCTGTGGGCCATGCTCCACCACTGTTATAAATAGACTTAAAGAGGACTATGACGTCACCATTTTTTACTACAACCCCAACATCTATCCCGAGGAAGAATACTCCCATCGCCTTGCCGAGCAGACCAGATATGTGAGGGAGAGCGGAGTCCCTGTCATAGTGATAGACGGCACGTATAGCGACAGCGAGATGTTCCTGTCTAAGTATCAAGGACTGGAGAATGAGAAAGAGGGCGGAGCGAGGTGCAATGTGTGCTTTGCCTTGAGGCTAGACAAAACAGCCAAAACGGCTAAAGAGGGGAATTTCGACCTATTCACCACTACACTCACCGTCAGCCCGCACAAGAATGCGAAGTTAATCAATGAAATAGGCGAGGCAATGAGTGCAAAATATGGCGTAGAATATCTGCCTAGTGATTTCAAAAAGCAAGACGGCTATCTAAATAGCATCAAAATATCCAAGGAATACAATCTCTACCGCCAGAACTATTGTGGCTGCAAATATTCGATATATAAAAATTGATACTTGAAAAGTATCTTTTTTTGTGATATAATTTGGACAAGAAAAAGCCATTTTTTCTTAAAAATCTCAGCATATGTATATAAAAGGAAACAAAATTTATGCTCACGAGAAAGGAAAACCCAGCACTCTTTTGGCTAGTATATGGCACACTTAGCGAGGAAGGAAAACTTGGACCTAAAAGCGATTCCATTCAAATAGCGAATGAGGACCTGGACAAAGTGGAAACACTTGGAGAGATTGATGTGGAAATCACAGATAGGGGGCTCATATCCCTTGATGGCATTGAAAAACTGAAAAACCTCAAGGCTCTCACCATCAAAGGCAATCATATAGACCCTATCACGAATATAATACAAGAAGATATAGTAGACGATATTTACGGCATCAAGGACACTATAGATGGCATAGAGAACATCATAAATGGCATCATGGAGAATCGTGGGAAAAAGGCAGAGAAGGCCTTTATGTATAATCAACTGATGGACCTGTCTGCCCTCAAGCGTTGTCCTAGCCTTGAGTCTTTCACCATCACTCATCAAAGGCACTTTGATACCATAGATTTTTCTAAGAATAAGAATCTCAAGCAAATCGTCATCATGGATTGCAAGCCCCTCACCACAATCAAGGGGCTAGACTCTCTTGAACTCAACAAAAAGACAGACAATGTGTATTTCAATTTCACTGAATGCAATAATATACAAGAAATCAAGGGCTTTGACAAATTAAAAGAGAAAATAATGTCTTTTCCCTCCTCTCGTGCTCAAGTGGTCCTTCCACTACAATACTATTGCCACCTTACCAATAAATATAAGGATATTTTAAGTGACGAGGCTTTCAATAGGAGCAAGAAATTTCTGTGGACAGAGACTTTAGATGAGGAGTTGTCCACTCAAAAAGCCAATATGCTTAAGAGTAGAGTGGACAATATCATGAACTCTATCTGCTCCAAGAAGGACACCGACCTAGAAGTTATCGCTCATGCATACAAGTATGTTTGTGACAACTACGAGTATGATATGACAGGACTTCGTAGAGAGATGAGCACTGACAACGATATCCCCACCACATATATTATGCGCAGTGCATACCATGTTCTTGAAAAGGGCAAAGGCGTTTGCACAGGGCTTGCTAGGCTCTTCAACTTCATGCTAGCAAGTCGTGGCTTAGATGCGAGAGAAGTATTCTGCAGACATTCCAATCTGCCACTAGACAATAGGCTGGTGACCATTACTCATGCTATTAGTATGGTCTACCTAGACGGCAAGCCGTATTATCTAGATCCCACTTGGGACGGAGACAGAGAGCATTTCAAATATTTTATGCTAAATAAAGAGGAAATGGAGAAAAATGGCCATATCCTCGACCATAACAACGATGATGTAATCAACTCCCCATCATTGCAAGAATTTATCGCTAACAGCGACTTAAATCTAACCAGTGGCAAGAAGAATCCCATTGATATCAACTATGACGGCACCATTGACGGAGAAGAGGAGATAGTGGAGCCAGAGATGTTCGAGTCCTTTTATACCAAGAAGGCATGTATCCCTCCTATGATGGATAAGAAATATTCTAGACATAATATCCACAACCCAGAGCCCATAGTATACACCTCGCCACTTTACCTAGAGGACAAAAGAGTAAAACCCGCCACTATCCCCACCGAGAATAAAAATACTGGCTTAGACGAAGAGAAAAATATGGATATGTAATATAAGGACATATTCGTTATGACACACTTATAGACCAATTATGGCATATATTTATAAGAAAATAATCGCTTTGCCTTTGTTTTTTACAAGAGCTTAAACAAAAGCCCCCTATACTTACTATATTCTCATAACACAAAAGCAGAGACAACACTCTCTGCTTTTTCTATTATATATTTGTCATTGTCCTGACAAGTAAAGATAGTTAATCTATCGTGTCACCTGTTGCCGAGCCTCAGCGAAC
Organism: uncultured Clostridia bacterium; assembly: GCA_947303145.1. Classification (GTDB taxonomy): domain Bacteria; phylum Bacillota; class Clostridia; order Christensenellales; family UBA1242; genus UBA7862. Next base: position 16,139 of record CAMYXB010000003.1, read on the forward strand.
GTCATGAAATGGAACAAAGCGACGTGGCAATTTCGTTTTATTTCTAATTTGCCTTCTTCTTTTTGCCTATTGTGGCGGAGAAAAATTTCTCAAACAGCCACTTGATGAGCGGATAGGTGAGGGCAATAGCCAGCACAGAGATTGATACAAACAAGATGTCTAGCATGGATATGGGGCTAAACGAGAAGAAGTCTTTTGGAGCAAGGAATAAGATTAAAAAGCACAAGGCGAGCATGGATAGGGCGAGAATGGACCTATACTTATTGAGTGGGAGGAATAGATTGAGCATAATGATGAATGCACCGAAGGTGGCAGTGTATGCGATAAGAGTGGGGACTATATCTATTTGATGAGTAAATGTGGTGTATATGTAGCAGGCTATGGCACTGAGGAACAACACCAGAGCCGCAGGCAGAGCCTTGGACGTAAGCGAGGCAATGAATGACGATGACACTCTATCTTTGCTGGGCTGAAGGGCAAGGAAGAATGCCGGCAGTCCTATAAAGCAACTCTCCCATATTATTATTTGATTGGGACTAAGTGGATATGTATATCCCTTGGCTATGAGGACGAATATGGTGAGGAACATGGTGAAAAATGTCTTGGTGAGGAAGAGCGAGGAGGCACGAGAGATGTTGTTTATCACTCTTCTGCCCTCCATCACTATGCTGGGCATGGCGGAAAAGTCGCTGTCGAGCATGATGAGATTGCTGGCACCCTTGCACGCCTCACTGCCACTTGCCATGGCTATGGCGCAGTCACATTCCTTGAATGCTAGAATGTCGTTTACTCCATCTCCAGTCATGGCGACTTTGTGTCCCGACTTTCTCAGTTCTCTCACGATTATGCACTTTTGCTCTGGTGACACTCTGCCGAAAATATTGTATTCCTTGGCACTTTTCGCCACTTCTTCGTCACTTTTGCCCGCTAGAGAGATGTATTTGTCACAAGAGGCTATGCCCACTTTTTGTGCGATGCTCCTCACTGTGTCTACACTATCTCCGCTTATCACCTTGATGGCGACATCATTGTCTTGAAACCATTTTATAGTATCACGTGCGTCCTTTCTTATGTTATCCTCTATGGCTATCAGTGCCATAACTCTGTTATCTAGGGACATATCTTCACTGCAAAGAGCCTCACCACTTTCGCACAAAACCACCACCCTCAGCCCCTCACCTGCCAGTGCGTCAATACTCTCTTTTGCTTCCTTTGTGAGAGCGTTCGTCACCATTTCTCCCGCTCCTAGCATGAATGTTCCGAGATTTTCTAGCGACACTGCACTATATTTTCTCTCACTAGAGAAAGCCAGCATGGACGTGGACGGATATATTTTTCCATTATAGTCCTTTGCAAAGTATTCTTTAAGGGCTTTTGATGTGGCGTTATGTGATGGAGAGGCAGATACAAAACTTGCCATGACATCTTTTACTCTTTCTATATCACAGTCTATGGGTAGAACGCTTTTCACAGACATTGTGCCGTCAGTTATGGTGCCAGTCTTGTCTAGGCACAATATGTCTGCACGAGACAACATCTCTATAGAATATAACTCCTGCACCAAAGTGCGCTTTCTAGCCAGATTGAGCACTCCCACCACCAAAGATACGCTGGTGAGAAGGAACATTCCCACCGGCATCATGCCTATTATAGACGCTGCAGTCCTCTCTACGCTTCCTGTCAAACCTATCGTGCCATATGTATCAAGGAATGTCAATATTCCCAGTGGAATGAGCACGATACCTATTGTCTTGATGATGAAGTTGAGAGTCCTTAAGATATCGCTTTGATTGCTCTTCAGTTCTCTCGCTTTTTTTATTAGCCCTGCACTATATGTGGCATCGCCCACTTTCACAGCTTCTGCTTTAATATTCCCGCTTACTAGATAACTCCCAGACAGAATCTCATCTCCCGCTTTTTTCTTGATGGGCTTGCTCTCACCTGACAGCATGCTCTCATTCACTTCCGCCTCGCCGTCCAAAACTATTGAGTCAGCACAGATTTGGTCGCCAAGAGAGAGGCAGAGCACATCTCCCAGCACCACTTTGTCTATGTTTATCTCTTTTTCCTCGCCATCTCTTAGGACTTTTACTTTAGATGTGGATAGGACGGAGATTTTGTCTACCATTTTTTTTGCCTTCATCTCTTGCACTATACCGATGACAAGATTGGTCATAAACACCACTATAAAGGTAAGGTTTTTATAACTCCCCACCGCTATCAGCACGCCAGCCAAGGCAAAACATATCATATTGAACCACGTGAAAATATTGTCAAACAAGATTTTGACATAACTTTTCGAGGTCTTGAGTTTTTGAGAGTTTACCAGGCCACGCTTTTCTCTATCTATCACTTCGCTAGATGTGAGGCCAGTATTTATGTTCGTGCTATTTTCCATACGAGTCCTCTGTTTATTATATTATTCGCAAAAATTAAGATATAATGAGACTTTTATTTCATCTGCTTCACTATGCAGTCACACAGGTCTGAGATAAACTTTTCCACATCGTCACTAGTGACATCTAGATTTTTGTCCATTTTTTCAGTTATAGAGAGAATCAAGGCATTGAATGCAAATTTCACATTACTTTCGACCACCTCTCCTATCTCACCCTCTTCCTGTCCTTTCTCCAAAATGGTGGTGAAGAGAGTATATATGATTTTCTGACATTTATGTAGCATATTGTCCACCACTTTGGCATCTTCTTCTATAAGGAAAGACGAGTAGTTGTCGGTGAAAGTCCAAGGCATCACCATCCAATAGTTGCCTTTCATGGAAATCATCACAGCCCTTATATAAGTCTTGAGACTACCATAAAAGTCGGTCACATTGAAACTCTCGGAGAAGAACTTGACCATATTATTGAGATAGTAAATCATGCTGTTGAATATCATCTCATCTTTGCTTGAAAAATATTCATAGATAGTGCTTTTCCCCATATCACATCTACGTGCCACTTCAAGAAGAGTGATGGACTTGTAGTCCACTCGGTCGTTAAGCATAGCCAAAACCTCTGAATATATCCTTTCTTTCTTCATATTAACCTCCCGACCAATCGGTCATAAAAACATTATAAAGTAAAAAAAATGAATTGTAAAATGAAATTTAACAAAAAAATAAAAAAAGTGACTATTTTTGTTTGTTTTTTGTGAAAAAAGAAATATAATATATCTAGTAATAAGACATCGGAGGAGTTATGAGTAAAAAAGACACTGCTTTTGTGCAAGACAGAAAGACCAAGATAATCTGCACTATAGGCCCCAGTTGCGAAAGCGTGGAGAAGATAGAGGAACTTTTGCGTGCTGGCATGAACGTGGCTAGACTCAACATGAGCCATGGTTCTATCTATTCTCATCAAAAACTCTTGAACAATATCAAAAAAGCCCGCTCCGACCTTAATATCCCTTGCGCCATTATGGTGGATACTTGCGGGCCAGAGATAAGGATAGGCACATTTTCTTCTGGCAGAATTAGACTGGAGAGAGGACAGACCTTTTCTTTCTATTTTGCCGAGATAGAGGGTGACGAGGAGGGTGTAGCTCTCCCATATCCCGCTTTAGCAAAATCTGTCCATGAGGGGCAGAAGATATATGCCTGCAATGGACTATTAGAGTTCACTGCGACCAAGGTGGATAAAAAACACATTGAGTGTGTAGTGGACGTAGGTGGAGAGATAAGTGACCACAAGAGCGTGTCTATCAAGGGAGTGGACTTGCCTCTGCCTTTCCTTGGAGTGCGAGATGAGGCCAATCTTAGATTCGCAGTGGAAAACGACGTAGAATATATCTCCGCCTCTTTCGTGTCTAGCAAGAGAGATGTGCTGGAGATGAGAGATTATCTTACATCTATCAAGGGCAAGTGTTCCATTATATCCAAGATAGAGAGCGAGACAGGGCTCAAAAATATAGATGAGATTTTGTCCGTCAGTGACGGGATAATGGTGGCTAGGGGAGACCTTGGCACCAATATAGACATAGAGAGAGTCCCCCTCGTGCAGAGGGAACTGGTTGAAAAGGCTCTGTCTACCTCTAAGATAGTGATAGTGGCTACAGAGATGCTGGAGAGCATGACACATGCTCCTCGTCCCACTAGAGCAGAGACTACAGATGTGTCACTGGCGGTGTATGAGAGAGTGACTGCCACCATGCTGTCAGGGGAGACCAGTAGCGGAGAATATCCCATAGAGGCGTGCAAGGCCATGTCCAGCATCGCCAGGATCGCAGAGGACAACCTCTCATATGGAGAACTCGATGATTTCAAGGGACAGAGGGGAGATGTGTTGAGGGGCTTGTGCCATAGTGCCAGCTTTGAGGCAAATGTCCTAGATGCAAAAGCCATAGTGTGCTTCACCAACAACGGCATAACCGCCAGACTCATAGCAAGTTTTAGACCTAAGGCACCCATTATAGCCATAACTCATGATGCTGTCACTTACAATGCCCTATCTCTAGTGTGGGGAGTGGTGCCCAAGATGACCAAGAGCATCAAAAGAGTGGACAAGATGATAGAGTATGCCAGAGCGTTGGTCTGTGAGATGGGAATAGCAGAGGCGGGAGATGAGATAGTGGTCACGCTAGGACTCCCTCTTGGCGAGAACTACACTACAGACACCATTCATATTATGACTGTCTAAAGACCAAGGAGAAAGTTTATGAGGAAGTTTTTGAGATGTGCGGTGATATTGGTTCTCATGCTTTGCATGGGGCTAGTATTAGGTTGTGGTGAGGACAAGTCTCTCTCATCTCTTTCCATATCCATTAGTGAGGACTACGCCACTTTGAGTTATACAGGGGCAGTGCCTACATACAGTGTGCAGATTTCTTCAGGGAGGATTCCTCTTAATATCTCCACCACACCAGCATCTTTTGCTGTGAGAGACCTCACATTCACCACTAGTGCCGAGAATATTTGCTACATAACTGGAGACGGCTATCTAGTCACTAGAGCCGAGGGGAGCGCCACACTTAGAGCATCATATAGAGATAAAAATGGCAAGACCACCGCATTTACATTCAAAGTCAACGTCATCACTACCCCTGTGCCGAAGTTCGCCCTCACATCATACGCCTTGACATACAATGGCACAGACCAAAAGGACGATGCTCATCTTAAGGTAGACACAGAAAGTGAGGACTATACCTACTCATATCTATATTTTGCTGGTGGCGCACAGATTGCTACCGATTCCATAAAGGACGCAGGAGAATATACCATCAAGTATTGCAAGAGAGATGACGAGAATTTTGTCATAGCTCAGATGTCTCTCTCTGTCGCCAAAGCGAATCTTACATTGAATGCACAAAGCACACAAAGCACCTACCTCACATCACTAGGCGAGGGATTTTATTATGGAGAGGCCACTACTCTGGACCATGAGATAGTGAGCAGTGTAGGAGCAGACACAGGGCGAGTGATAGGGAGATATTCCTTTGTCACCTCAGCCACCGCCACAGCATATTGCGGACAATACGATACAAACGTTCAGTATAGTATCGATGCAGATTATGCGGGCAATTACAATATCCACACCACTCGTGGCACGCACACCATAACTCCACTTTCTGCCATTCTGGTGATGGACGAATACAATGGACTGTATGGCGAGAATATAGAGAAGAATAGATTTACTCTCTATGATGATAGCCTGTGGCAAGAGCCTTTCGTTCCTTCACCCACTACCCCCACTCTCAACAAGTCCTATCTTATAAGCAAGATGGATATCTCCATGCAAGATTATTCTCTCAGTGTAGACGGGAATGAAGTGCAGAAAAATTCCTTTGGATATTATGATGTTCTGCCTACGGGAGAGAGTTATGACCTTGGTGTCAAGGGGCTAGCCACATCGCCCAATCTTATCATTACACACATCGTGCCCACCAAGGCCACTATCGAGGCTCAGACGGTGAATATAGACATTCTCACTGCTACTCATGGCAAAAAACACCTTGAGAGAGACGATTTGTCCAGCATTTCACTCAATCTAGGCAGTCAAGAGAGATTTAAGAGAGAGATAGTCAGCAGTGTTGAGATAGACTACAAGGGTGTGTATTATGGCGAGGGAGCCATCATGGCTCCAGCGGGGGAATATTATTACAAACTCACCTCCACACCTAGCAATAACTTCAATCTATCACTTACAGAGAGATGTCAAGAGGGATATGTAGGAGATGACAAAGTGTCCTATGTCATATCCCCTGCAGAAGTGGAGGCACAGTTTAGTTATCTGTCAGACTACTATAAGGACACCCTCCCCACTGCGGGATATTATGGGGAGAAGGCATACACACTCACCCTTCGCACTTTTTCTGTCAATGGCACGAGTCTGTTGGAGGATAAATACAAGGACGCAGAATTTGAAAATAACGGATATTTCGTTCTTTCTTCGCCAGATTGCAATATTGAGGAGAAAATTCGAGCCAATGTCACACTTAGCGAGATAGCTACCACCGCATACAAGACTTATGCTGTGGGCAAGTCGCTAGAATCTTATTCCGCATCATATAGCGGGAACTTCACTCTAAAAGGAGATACTTCCTCTCTCATAGAACTCAAGAGAGTGGACCTATATTATTATGTCGGCACAGATTATGCCACAGCCACTTTTAGTGGACTGGGAGAGAATGCTCCATCTGTCAGTGAATTTTTGAGTGACATACACATCAAGGATAGTGATGTAGACATAGAGGACATCGTGGAGGACGTGTCGTCCCTTTTGTCACTATCATTTAAGAAGGGGAGCAGTAGAGTCTACAAGGTCAGACAAGACGGCTCGTCATCTTTTGTAGAGACAGACACATTCGGCAATGCAGGACATTATCTCGTCACGGAGAATATAGATAGCTCTGTGGTCTACAAAACGGGCATGGAATATTACAATCTTATCCTCGATAGGAGCAGGGAGTATTATTTCACTATAGAGAAACTCCCCATAACCATAGTTCCAGAAGCGGGAGACAAGGACACGAAGGTCAACTGCAAGATATATGGCAGTGCGGACGGAGACATCACTTATTCTGTTATGGAGGAGATGCCCGCAGGAGAGGATCCTAGGAATCTTCAAGGCGCAACCTCTCTCTCTAGAGATAGTGGAGAGAATGTCAAAACAGGTGGATATAGGATAAAACTGGGCAATCTGTCCTTTAGGAATGACTCCACAGGCTTTGACAACTATATTCTTTCGCTAGATGAGGAGCCCAAATATTATCTCATTACACCCAGAACTATCATAGTGCGTCCTTACGATACTTCTCTCATATATGGATCTTCCTATCCAGTGAGGACCATCACTTCCAGCGATTATGAAGTCAAAGTGAAACTAGATGACAACACACTCATGCCTGCCACTTCCAGTCAATTGTATGTCAGTTGTCCCACTCTTAGACTGCCCAGCATAGCGCAGTTTGAGGGTGAGTTCAAGTTGTCTAAAGACAGGACAAATATCGCCGAGAAGATAGGCGGAGTGTATCCTGTATTCATAGAGGGTGGAGACGTGTCTAGCTATTACATCATTCTTGGTGGGGACGAGGGTTTTAGATATGTCGGTCTCACTGAGGGAGGTGTCACATATTACAACTATGAGATAGCCGAGGACGTAGATGATATGCCAAGGTGCCTCATAAGCAGGAGAGAGGCAGTGGTGTCCTTCGTCACAGAGGGTAGAGACAACCTCGAGGGGCTAGAGAGGGACGGAGACATATTCAATCTCTCCTTTGACAGCAACACCTCTTCAGGCAAATATTCCATAAGCAATGTCCTACTTGATGTCACATTCACCCAACTAGACATCAGAGCATCTATCAGTGATGACGGCAGTCTGATATACGTAGACAGCATAGGCGACATATCGTTTACCCTTATGGCAGGCGAAGTGGACGTCACGCAGTTCTACAGCTACAAGATTTCGTCCAAGAAGATATACAATATCGCCAGTGAGGTCATATCTATTCAACTCCTGCATGATGGGAGCAATGCAGTCACAGCTGTCTATGACGGCACGGACAAGAGCGGAATGTTCTCCCTCGCCATCACATCTGCCAATAGTGACAGATTTGAGATAGACTCTATGAGGTCGCAACTTCTTCTAAAAGACGGTATAATTTTCACCAATGCCAAGGGTGAGAGTGGCACAAGTGCAGTGGAGGCGGATAGTTATATCGTGTCGCTTTCACTAAATGAGGAAAAACCTCTGGTTATTGCTCTAGGCGACTCATTTTTGACATTCACATCATATACTACGAAGGTGAAGGGCTATGTGCTAGACTTCTCCACTCTTTCCTCACTCACCATAGAGAAAGCCACCATCACCACGCCTAGTGAGATAACTTTCGATGGACCTTTCATATATGGCATGGGCAGAGAGGGACAGCCCAATTTATCCTTATCCATAGAGGGCGAGCCTGTATTTGTTGGTGTGGACGGAGCCCCCCTTAGACTTTTCGTTCGTGAGGGCATCAACTATGAGGTGATGAACAATGTCAATATATCCTATTTCCCAGTAGGCTCACAGATGGTGAGATTGAGGTTGTCTGTGGCTCGATACATTGATAGTAGCGGTGCTGTGGTGGACATAACGGGCATGACAGATGATGAGATATCCGCCCTCAATCAAGTGATAGATAGCAATTATATTCCGCTTGAGATAGATGTCAATATAGATGTGGAGAAGAGGCCTATTTATGTCAAAGACTACTCCCTTATGGTAGACAAGCAGGTGAGAGATAGTTCTATCTACTCCACCATATATAATGGTAGAGGTGTTATGGCGGGAGTAGATGTGTCCGCTGTGGTCAAGAATGCCTCGGGAGAGGAGATGCCAAGCAGTAGTTATAGCGTGCGCACAGATGTATTCCGCCTTGCATCGAGATTTAATGAGGCAGAGGTTCAGATAGAGTGCTATGGTTATGATTCCACCACAGAAGAAGTAGGAGAAGAGCCCACATACATATCCGCTACATACCTAAGCGAAATAAAGTCCGTCAAGAGACTAGGCAGCCTTATGATAATAAATGATGTATATGCCGCTCATTATTCTTCAGCCAGCAATCTCAGCGACAGCGGAGTGTATATAGTCGTGCCCACAGTCAGTGCTTTGGACAACTTCATATTTTCTACAGAAGATGGAGAGACTTATTCCAGTTTCCTTGCGCATTATCTAGTGGATATTTCTAGGAACGCAGATTATATCAAATTCTATTCAAAGGACAATCCTCTATTCTATTTTGGCGAACAGTTTTTCCCAAATAATAGAGCGGAGACCATAGCAAAATTCGGCATTTCTCTGTCGCAGAACTTTTATGACAACCTAGAATTTAGCATAACAGGGGGCAGTGCGAGCGATGGGACACTACCCATAGGCACATATAGCCTCAATTGCACCATATCTAGCCTAGACAACTATTACTTCAAGCAAAGCGTGTCTTTCACTGTGAAAAAGTGCAGAGCAGTTATTGGTGAGATTGTCTCCAAGGCCTTCACCTACACTGGAGAGGAGATTGACGACTTCCTAAGAGAACTATATGTCACCACATTTGATTATCTTGGCAATGGCACCACGTGGAGATATGTAGACATGTCAGAAGAGAGACGGGGGAAGTTCACATTCAGATACGATCCTGAACTGTCAGAGGGGACCTATGCCAAGGACGTCTGTGAATATGGCAAATATTATCACCTCTATATTCAATATGCTGATGACGATTATGAGACTGAGACAGAATATGAGTATGTTTATCGTATACTGCCCACACCTTATGATGGCGAGATAGTGTGCTACACCACCACTATCGACTACGAGCCCACCATGTCATTTGCCGATCTCTACTCACTGCTTAGGGGCAGGATAACCATAGACAGGAGAGAGGAGGAGATAGAGGGTGTGGACATATTCTATGGCACAGCCCAAGACGAAAAGAGCGAGGAAAATTGCACTCTCCTCACTATAGACAGCATGACAGAAGAGGCTAGAGCGGGCAGGACTGACGAGGAGATAGAGACAGACCTCATGCGCATCATCATGCGGATCAATCAGAATGGCAAGATCACATACAAGGTGAAGTTCACAGATGAGACCATAGCCAATGTATACAAGGACACAGATTTCATAGTCAGGACCAAGGTTATAAGTGACAGCACATTCTCCCTAGATTCCACAGAACTATCTGTGAGATACACTGGCTCTGCGCAATATCAAGGGATAAGATTCTCCACTATAGACCTGTCTCCATATAGTGCCACAGAGCAAGTGCTGTCTGGCAGAAAATATACCATAGAGACCGAGAAATCTCTCAACACATACATATATACAGTGGTGCTGAAGGATAACTTAGACAACGAGGTGGTGAGCGTGACATATACCTATGTCAATGCTAGGACAGGCACATCTGCCTCTCCCATCACTCCTGACTTATATAGAGTGTCATACAAGATAGACGCAGGCATCAATTATAGCACATCCAAGACTCTGCAAGACAGAGAGTATTCCATCTCCCCTGCAGATAGACTCAATTTCAGCGTCTCAACAAGGGATATAGACTATACAGGTGAAGATTTGCTCAGTTCTATCAATTATGATGATTATAGAGATTTTAAGAATGGCAACAATTTTGTCCAAATCACTGGAACCAATGAGGACGGGAGAGATATTAGATTTAGTGTGGAACAGAGGAAAAACAACGATGGTCCTTTATCCTCTTCATACACTGCATTTAACGGAGTCAGTCTATTCTTAGGATTCAAGGCCAAGGGGAGTGATACATTCATAAGTGAGATAATAGATGCAGGCGAATATGTCCTATATGTATACTTCAATCACCACTCAACTTATCTTCCATACAACCATTTTAATAGCGTAGTGTTCAATTCTTCATCACTAGTTATCTCTTCCTCCGATTTGCAAGGAGAATATGTCTGCTCTGTGCCATTCATTGTGAATAAAGCAGAAGAGGTGGTGAATACGGACAATATTCGAGACTATATTGAGGGAGAGTTTGAGGTAGCATACAATGACACACTGTCTTGTGATGTGATATACATCGACAGCACAGAGAGTTTCACCATAATAGACGGAGAGGAATTTTCACTTAGATTGCACTACATGACTGTTGATGGAGGCATAGGTCCAGTAGTGGCGGGATTTGAAGAGAACGGCTTTAATGGGCTGTCACATGATACAGATGAGGTCATGTTCTACCTGTATGTCGTGCCACTTAGTCTTAACAAATATTCCTCCTCACCTGTTATAGTGGTGGTGAATTTCGCAAATTAGTGGATAAATTGGCAAAAATTTTTGAAAAAGTATTGAAATTAGTTGGAAAAATAAATTTTTTGATGTATACTATGGAATATATTGGACAATTTGTAGGGCTGACTTAAGGGAGACTATTTTCTTAGGAGGAAAAGATGGGCAGGAAATCAAAGATTATCACAGCAGTTTTTTCGTTGTGTCTTATTGCGTTCGGCGTAGTGTTTGCTATGACCAACATCATCAGTGCCACTCAAGCCACCGCCAACTCTTCCTTCACAGTCTCCTTCACCGCCTTGTCTGTCGACACCACAGTCTCTGTTAAATATTATCAGCCAAGCACTCCTTCTGGGACAAATTTCACCCCCGCTACACTTTCTCTTAACGAAAACACTACCACAGGTTCACTATCTGGTGCAGCAGCCACATTTACTGTGCAGAATTTCTATGTTATCTATGAGTTTACGTTTGTAAATAATGACAACTCGCATGCTATGCGAGTGGATATGACAAGAGATACTACTAGCGATAGCAATATCAAAGTGTTTTACCTAGTAGATGCCAATAATTCTGGTGACGCCATAACCGATTTGTCCACATTAGAAGCCAAAAGAGCCTTGCTAGAGCCAAATGATGTAAATCAACAATTAATCAACAGCAGCCCACCGACAAATGTCAATATTGCCGCTAAATCTACAGGTGAATTTACAGGCAAGTTATATATGCTTGTTAGAATTAATTCTTTCTCGACAGATTCCAGCTTTTCTGTAGGGAGTGTGACATTCACTCTTAATAGAGTGGCAGCCAGTTCATAATTTATTTGATAAAATATTAAAGAGACATTTGTTTGTCTCTTTTTTTTAGTCTATATTTACATTGAGTTTTTTACTATATATTCTATATCTATCTTTCCGCTAAAGTCGCTTATTAGCCCTTCTACATATGCGCCTATGTTGTCTATGAGGAAGGCGTCACTCTCTGTCGGCATATTTTTTGGCGTCTCATATACTCCTATTATGTCTATGCTATCAGCGGTGGGGCCTCTTAGTATCAATTTTTCGTCCAAAGGAGTAAGCGTTTTCATTTTTTTTGAGATAGAGGATTTTGTCACCACTCTTTTTATGTGGTCTATTTTGTTTAGTTTTATTTTCTTGTCCCCAGCGAGTAGATAGATGTCAAATTCCCTCTTGTGCAGTTTTATATCCATAAGTCCATGATATATTCCCATGCCCAGAGTGACCACCACCTCACCATTATCCTTACTCACGCATCTTATAGGTGGCACATATGCTCGCATTACACTCTCCACCATGTATCTGCCGGGCTCGAGAATGATTTTTTCTATTCCCAGTTTATTCAAAAGTCGCATTAGGGAATCATAGTGTTTCTCTAGGGTCCTTATTCTACTCCCTCCGCCGATGTTTATCCACTCAATCTTATCTTCTTTGTCAAAGTGCTTCAAAATGTATTTTGCGACCACTAGGAGCATATCTTCTTTGTCATGCATCTCTGCTTGGACATAAAAACTTATTCCTGCCGAGATTTTTATACCACTTTCTTCTCTTATTTTTTTGAGCAATTTTTTTAATGTCCCAACGCTGCTACCCAGTCTAGAGTCTGCTATGCCTTTCTTTATAAAATCCCTTCTAAATATGTCATAAACATTCAGCCTTACATTTATTTTTAGACTATTTATGTGATATTTTTGGGCATAGTATATTATTTTATCTAGTGTGTTTTCGTCATCTATAGTGTAAAAAGTGACATGATGAGACAATGCCCAGTCTATATCTTCCTCGCTTTTCGCTACATTGGAATATATTATTTTGTCAGCATTTTTGTCTGTCAGGACTTTCTTCATATGGTCTATGCTGTCCACTTCAAACCCGCTTTCCATATCCTTGAGAACATTTAGCACAATATCATTACTGCAGGTTTTGACAGGGAAATACACCTTGCCAAAACCTTTGAAGGACATATAGTTTTGACGCAATTTTTCCACATTTATCTCTATTTTATTTACTTTTGACATAATCCCTCTTTTATTCAATTCTATATTATTTATGCACCATGCAGCCCAATTGTGCCAACATATTGACGAAAAGAGGCACTTTTGTTATACTATAAATATGAAGATTTCTACCAAAGGTATATACAGTGTGAATATTTTGACAGACATCGCCTCCGCTCCAGACAAGACATGGACGGTGGCGGAACTTTCTATGAGGAATAATATCTCTGTGAAATATCTCGAGCGTATTATTTCTCAGTTAGTCAAAAGTGGAATACTCACATCTTTTAGAGGGGCAAATGGTGGATACGTGCTCTCTAGAGAGCCAAAAGATATAACTTTGGGCGAGATATTGGAGGCCACAGAAGGCAGAATGCAGACTGTATCTTGCGTGAGTGGAGCGAGGTGCGATAAAATGAGTATGTGCAAGACTTCTAAAGTGTGGCTAGCACTAGACAAGGCAATGAATGACTTTTTCCTAAGGACCACTTTAGAGGACATTGAGAGAGGGAATATAGACTGCTAAGATGTATTATGATAGTGCAATCTACATATAAAAGAGGTTTTGTCACCTCTTTTTAGTTGTATTGAAGCGAGAAATATAGTATAATAAGGTATTTATAATGGGGTAGAAGGGGCAAAAAGTGAGAGCAGTTCTTCAAAGAGTCAATCATGCATCTGTCACAGTGGAAAATAAAGTGGTAGGAGAGATAGGTCGTGGATTTGTGGTTTTCCTTGGCGTAGGCAAGGGCGACACAAAAGAGGATACAGACTATCTCGTCCACAAGATATGCGGGCTGAGGATATTCGAGGACGAGAATGAAAAGATGAATCTATCACCCAAAGATGTGGGTGCAGACATGCTGGTCATTAGCAACTTCACACTATATGCCTCCACCATTCATGGTTTTAGACCAGACTTTATCGCCAGCATGCCATACACAGAGGCACAAGAGTTCGTAGAGGACTTTATAGCCAAGTGCAAGAGAGAGAGCACATTTAGAAACATCGCCAGTGGCGTGTTCGGAGCCGATATGCGTGTGGACGTGAGTGTGGACGGCCCTATCAACATTATTTTCAATACAGAGGAGACTAGAAAATGAAAGAGAAGAGACTAATTACAGCAGCATTGACCTATGTCAACAATATCCCACACGTGGGGCATATAGTGGGGTGTCACCTCCCTGCAGATATTTTCGCTAGATTTTGCAGAAGTTATGGCTATGACACTACATTTGTCGGGGGTAGTGATATGCATGGCACGCCCAGCATGGTGACCGCACAGGAAATAGGAGTTGATGTAGAGACTCTCACATCTACTTTGCATGAAGTGCACAAGAAGATTTACTCTAGACTGGGCATTAGTTATGACATCTATTCCAACACTCACACAGATACACATGAAGAGATAACTGACGACTTTTTCGCTAGTTTGCACAAGAGAGGATACATCAGTGAAGGCACCGCCAGTGTGTTCTACTGCGAGCATTGTGATACATTCCTGCCAGATAGGTTCGTCAGAGGCACTTGCCCAAAATGTGGCAACAAAGAGGCCAGTGGCGACCAGTGTGAGAAGTGCGACAGCCTCTTTTCTCCCGCTGAACTTATAGATGCTGTGTGCAAGACTTGTGGAAATAAGGCAGTGCTGAAAGAGACCAAACATATTTTCCTCTCCTTGTCCAAGGGCGAGAAAATGCTGGAGGAATATATCGAGAGTAGAAAGGACGTGTGGCGTCCACATGTCTATAGTGAGGCGAAAAAGTGGCTCAAAGAGGGACTTAAGGATAGATGCATCTCAAGAGATATCAAGTGGGGATTCAAGGTTCCACTCGAGGGCTATGAGGACAAGGTCTTTTACGTGTGGTTTGACGCACCTATAGGATATATCTCCATAACCAAGGAATTATCTAATGAAAAGTATCAAGACATTTGGAAAGAAAAAAACGGCAAGATATACAATTTTATCGGCAAGGATAATATCCAATTTCATACAGTGTTTTTCCCCACCATGCTACTTGAAGAGGGACACTACAATACAGCATACAACGTGGTGGGACTCAACTTCCTCAACTTCGAGGGCAAGAAGTTCAGCAAGTCCAAGAAAATCGGCGTATTCTGCAATGCCTTCCTTAATGATGATGTCAATGTAGATGTGGACACAATGAGAGCATACCTCACCACCATTATTCCAGAAAATAAGGATACAGATTTCAAGTGGGAGGAGTTTAAGAACAACTGCAACAGCGAACTTGTCGGCAAATTCGGCAACCTGTTCAATAGGACTCTCAACATGGTCAAGAACTATTTTAATTGTCATTTAGACACCGACTTATCGGTCTTAGAACTAGGTGATGCCGACCAAGAGGTCGTGCGTAGCATACAGGAATTTCCTGCAAAAATCGCTTCTGCTTTTGAAAATGTAGAACTGAGAGAAGCGTATAAACTTATCATGAACTATGCGGTCGGTTGCAATGGGTATATTGAAAAATCGACCCCTTGGTCGCTCATGAAAGAAGGCAAAACAAAAGAGGCAGAAAAAGTGCTTTATCTAGCGCTCAATGTGTGTGCCTCACTTTGCATAGTAGCCAGTCCCATCATGCCAGATAAGACGAGAAGATTGTGGCAAGAGCAGTTGGGGCTATCTGGAGACCCCACATCGCCAGACTTCTGGCAAAGAGCCAGCCAGATGAATATTCCAAGTAGCCACACCATTGGAGAAGTGTCACCTATGTTCGAAAGACTAGACGACATTCGTCTAAATGAGATAAAAGACATACTCTCTGAGCCATTTGATATAAAGGAATATTTTGAAAATAAGGATTGATAAAATGCCCCCCTTGACATCAAGTATAATTTATTATATAATGTGCGGGAAGAGAGGATATTATAATGAGTATTGAAGAAAATAAAAATGATTTCAATATACAACTTGCACCAGAATTATTGTTCAAGGATATATACTGTGCCAGAAGATATGCAAGGATAGTGGAAGTTAACAAAGACAAGAATCAAGATATAATCAATTTTCTTGAAAGATGGGGCAAGGCCATGCAGTATCTTATAGAGGTAGAGGGCATAAGTGTAGCCGAGAGTGCAGATGCTACGCAGTTTACTTGCGACCTAGAGGGTATGAGTGGAATGACTTTTGGCTTGGCTGTCAAAACACTGTGT
>CAMYXB010000004.1 GCA_947303145.1 uncultured Clostridia bacterium
GATTGTCGAAAAACAGCACCCCTTTGACATATGTCACATAAGTATACTCCATATCTCCTGTGTAGGCGTATAGGTCTCTGTCCATACTGCTGTCAAAAGAGCCATACACGCTTTCATATATTCTGCTAAAGAGCAGATAATTGGCGAGGGAGTTGTTCGTCTTCTCCTCGATATTCACGCCATAACCCTCGTTATTTTTGTAGAAGAGAAGTGTGGAGTATTCCGCCAGCCCCTCGTCCATCCAAGCATGCCTTATGGCATCATTTCCCACTATGCCATACCACCATTGATGCGCCGTCTCATGAATGATGACATTAATATAGTCCGCCTCGTCCTCAATGTCGCTGGCTATGTATACAAGGGTGGGATATTCCATGCCTCCATGCACGAAGTCCGCCTTGACTATGCTGAATGTTTCATAAGGATATTCTCCAAATAACCTTGAAAAAGTATTTATTGCATCAATGCCTGCTTTAAGATTTTTCTCGCTATTATCATCATCGAAGTAGTAATAACTCACATTTACGCCACCACATTTGTCACTTATTACAGAGAATTTGTCACTCATGACAATTGCGAAGTCTCTCACACACTTCGCCTCTGCGTGAATATTTCTTTTGTCTCCCATCACTTGTTCGCTTTTTGTGCCAGTTGTTGCCACAGTGAATTTTTTATCGCAAGAGAAATCTATATTATAATTGGCGAGTTGGCTATAAAAAGGGTCGCCATTAGATGAGTATGCATCTTGTCTAAATTCTCCGTCCTCATACACACAGCAGATGGGATAAAAATTGCCGAAATTATATGTGTTTTCTCCATATCCCAGCCTGTGACAGACATTGGGTAGTAATAGGGAGAAGTCTATGTCTATATTCACTCTATCGTCTGGATAAATGGGCGAAGTAAGAGGCACTTCGAGAATATTGTCGTCACTACCAGTTATCTTGGCTATTATGCTCTCATTATTCACTTTGACTGCATTTATGTCTATTTTTCCCTCACTAAAGCCACTCTTGTATGCCTTTTCGAAGTTTGCTCCACTCACTACTTTGCTTTTCGCTCCTTGACGGAAACTATTGGCATATAGGTGGAAGCAAACCTTGTCTAGCACTACATTGGTGGAGTTGATATAGTCCACGCCCTCGCTCCCTGTCAAAATCTTGCTCTCGTCATCAAAGGACAAAATTAGGTTGTATGTAGTCAAATTTTTAGATATGTCATCTAGTGATTTGTTGCACGCCATAATTGGCAGGCATAATATACATAAAACACCGAGCAATATCCCACACAAATTTTTTTTACATATTTTTTTGTTCATTTTCTCCCTCCGTCATTTCAATATTTTTATGACGAGGGCTCTTTTTTTATGTCTTTTGTCACTTTTCGAACATAAGTTCCACAAAACATATCTAATAGACACCATTTTGACATAATTTATGCTAAAAGCAAGTGCGATTTACTGTAAAACTTGTCAATATTTGTCAGATAATGTAATTTAATTAAAAATAATT
Organism: uncultured Clostridia bacterium; assembly: GCA_947303145.1. GTDB lineage: Bacteria > Bacillota > Clostridia > Christensenellales > UBA1242 > UBA7862. The sequence goes on from CAMYXB010000004.1 coordinate 1,512, forward strand.
TTTTATTTGGTGTTTTATGAACTATAGGGGATTGTTCGTGTTCTTAATTATGCTTTTTAGCATAGCCATATTCGCTTGCACTCCCTCTGCACTTACTCTGCCATATTATTACACATCTTTCAATATTCGTCTTGAGGTGGGAGAAAGTCTCAATCTTTTATCCCTGCCACATGAGACGAATTTGACACCTAGTGATATATCTCTTCGCACTTCATCTCCCATATTGGAGATAAATGGACTGAACATATTAGCAGTGGACAAGGGAGACGCCACCTTGTATGTCATAGAGACTGCATCGCAATCTGTTTTGTCCTCAATAGAGGTCAAAGTGTTGTCTAAAAACACCACCGACATAACATATAGCGTGGAGCACACTGCATCTTCTACGGAAGATAGTTATATCCTCTCACTTTTTTATCTAGGCGAGAATGTGATTGATTTTGATTTTTCTGTGGATAGCGATAGTGTGTCTGTCTACAAAATGGCCAGCAATCTATACATTTCTTCTCCCATAGGCGAAACTTTTTCTATCACAGTGACGATTTTTACTTCTTTCATCGTTATCTCTTTCCCCATTTATTAGGTGCAGAAGAAATTTTTTTTGTATTTTTTCTTTTTTTATGATATATTCATTCTTTAGAAAGGAAGAAAAACTTTTACTTATGAGAACAGTCAATTTATCCAGCGGAAGTCGTGGCAACTGCACATATATAGAGTCCAATCTAGCCAAGGTGATGATAGATGAGGGACTCTCCCTTATGTCTATCGAGGAGAAACTAGGACAAATAGGTGTCAGTGGTGATGAGATAGATGCCATATTGCTCACACATGAGCATGTAGACCATATTGGTGGTATCAAATATTTCCTCAAAAAGCACAGAAAAGTCAAGATATATATCCCATCATATGTCCAGCACTATGGCATAAAGAAGGTGGACGAACTCCCCGATGGACAGATAGCGTGGTTTAATACTAGCGAGTTTTTTATCAAGGACATCAAGGTCACTGCTTTCATTCTGCCACATGACAGCAAGTTCTGCCTTGGCTATAGTCTGCAGTTTGCGGGGAAGAAAGTGAGTTATGCCACCGATTTAGGATATGTCTCGCCTGATACATTGAAAGAACTTTGGAGTAGTGATATACTATTTATTGAGAGCAACCATGACGAGACCATGCTTATGAAAAATCCTCAATACCCCATGGCACTTAAGAAGAGAATTTTGAGCAACAATGGACACTTGTCCAATGTCGCTTGTGCCACAGCCCTATTATCACTAGTATCTACAGGAGTGAGGCAAGCAGTGCTGTGTCACTTGAGCGAAGAGAACAATTCGCCCGCTCTCGCCTACAACACAGTGAGAGATTTCCTATGCAAAAATGGCGTGATAGAGGGCAAGCACATTTTTATTGATGTGGCATATCAGCACAAAATAGGCACTATCTTTAATTTATAGGAGTTGGTTATGGAGAAGAAAGTTAATTTTGGCGCAGTGTTTTTAGTGGCTATAGCCCTGTCTATAGCATGCTCCATTGCTCTGTCTTTTGTAATATCTTTTATTGTGATGTTTACTCAGTCGAGTGTGACGGACATAAGTTCCAGCGAGGTCTTTATATACACCAGCGCCATTCTGCCACAAATATGCTTTCTAGGCATATATCTATATGTTAGACACAGATATGGCTCATTTGCTCCTGTATTTAGCAAAAACAAGGAATTCAAGTGGTATATTTTTGTCCCAATTATCGTGGTTTTGGCAATAATCACTCTGCTTGGCAGTCTCAATTTTGCTCACCTTATCGAGTATTTATTGTCCAAAGTCGCCACTCCCAAAAGCATTTCTCTAGCAGTGGATAATGTCCCCACCCTAATAATGTCCACACTCTTTATGTGCCTTTTGCCTGCTGTGGTGGAGGAACTTCTTTTTAGAGGGGTTATGTTTGGCTCTTTAAGGCAGAGATTTAACTTACCCATGTCAGTTTTTTTGAGTGCGCTGGCGTTTGCTTTGATGCATATGTCCATGTTCTCATTCGTGCACCAATTCTTACTTGGCATCATACTCGCCCTTCTTGTTTACTATACAGGTTCGCTAGTCTTTGGCATGGTGTTTCATTTCATCAATAATTTCAGCGTGATACTCATAGAATACATCTATTCAGCCAGCTTCCCACTACTCATTGAAGATTACTCCGCTAGCAATATATTCATTATTCTAGGCTTGCTACTCGTAGCAATACTCGTTCTCACTCTTTTCTTTTTAACAATTAGAAAGAGGAGGAAGGAGACACCTCTCATGAAGCCACAGAAAGGAGGGAATGGTCTCGTGCTTGTCTCCTTTATATTGGCTGTAATGCTCAATATTCTTTTCACATTTATTGCATGATAGGGAGATTATGGTGCAAAATATCTTTAACTTTGAGGGAAATATGAAGAAAAAATCAATACTTAATAGTTCGCTTATCACATACTTTGTTATGCTCATGCTATTCGTCTTACTTAGACTATTTATCAGCATGGTCTCTCTTCCGCTCAGCGATACAGCCACAGACGTCATATTCACGTTAATTATTCAAGGCGGGCTGATGTTTTGCCTGTCTATATTCATGTTTTCTGCACTTGCTAGGCAAAAGACTTCTATCACATTCAAGCAATTTGGATACAATAAGATAGGCTTTTTGCCCATCATCTTGTGCGTAGTGATAGGGATAGCCTGCTATATCCTCAACACCTTTGTAGCATCATTTTTTAGCAGCATCATATCACTACTTGGCTATGAGCGTGTGCCATCTGTCCCATCTTCTACAGCGGACTATTCCTTCCTTGCATTTTTGCTACAAGTATTCATCGTGGCCATTCTCCCAGCCATTGGCGAGGAGACCGCCCATAGAGGCCTTTTGCTCCATGGAATGTCCAAACTCGGTATAATGAAAGCACTTCTGTTTTCCTCCCTCCTATTTGGACTAATGCACATGAATGTCAATCAATTCTTTTATGCCACCATTCTGGGATTTATAATAGGTGTGGCGGTGATAATCAGCAAAAGCATCTGGCCAGGCATCATCATTCACTTTATGAACAATTATCTCAGCACATATTTTTCGTTTGCCATGCAAAATGGCAATAGGTGGCCTCTAGGCAATTTCACTGAATGGCTGTCGTCAATGCTTTATGGTGATGGAAGCATCTTCTCATTATTTATAAGAAGTGTGTTATTTATGGCATTGATTTTAGGGCTCATTGTGTTTTTATTCGTGAGACTTCTAAGGCACACTAGGATAAAGAAAGTGGAGAATATGCTCCATGATATATCCAGCATAAATGGAGAACTAGACGGCGAGGCAGACGGCGTAAAAAATGGCGAATTGTCATACAATATGAATAGCATCAATAAAATCATGGGGGAATACAATATAAAAAGCGTAGGACATATGATATTCACTGATTTGGAAGAGATGTATCACAAGCCCAGTATTTTAGAGCAAGCGTGTCTTATCTCTTGCATAGTTCTAGGTTCATTCGTCACCATTAGCACATTTATATGGGGAGTGCTGTGATGTATAAGATAAACATAGTCTGCACTGGCTCCCTAAAAGAACAATATTTCAAAGAGGCTCAAGAGGAATATCTCAAAAGGCTTAGTAGATTTTGTGATGTCAAGGTGACGGAGTTTGGCGAAACTCGCCTCTCATCATCTCCCTCAACTAGCGAGATTGCCACCGCCTTAGATAAAGAATACGACATCATTTCCTCGCACCTTAAAGGGAAAGTCTTTGTGTTATCACTAGAGGGCAAGCAATACGATAGCGAGGCGTTTTGTAAGAAATTATTCGATAGTTTTTCCATGTCAGATACCATCACATTCGTCATTGGCAGTTCCTATGGTCTCAGTCAAAAGTTGAAGGGAAAATATGACAATATCTGTTTTTCCAAGATGACATTTCCTCACCATTTGGTCAGGATTTTCCTTGAAGAGCAGATTTATAGGTCATTTACTATCAAGAACAATATTTCTTATCACAAATGAATATTTTTTTTTCATATCCTACATATAATGGACGATTTTGATAGACTATTGGAGCGGGAGAGAGATGCCTTATCCACTTATAGACATTTCTCAATTGGCAAGACGGAGTGGGGACAGGAGATATATTGCTTCGCCTTAGGCGAGGGGAAAAGAAGTATTCTTCTGCAGGGAGCGATGCATGCAAGGGAGTATATCTCTAGTTTTGTCCTATTTGATTTGATGGAATATCTATCGCACTTTTATTTGCCAGTGAAAGTGTATTTTATTCCCATTATAAATAAAGATGGAGTGGCTCTTTGTATTAAGGGAAATAAATTAAAAAATACAAAAAAATATCAAAAAATGCAAAAAAATATCAATTTTTTCAAAAAATTAAGCGAAAATGATATAAAAATTGCAAAAAATCTACTCAATAGGTATGATGTATCACTTCTTAAATCGAATGGAAAAGGAGTGGACCTTAATGTGAATTTTGATTGCGATTGGGGTGGTGGAAAGCACAACTTTTTTGCTTTCCCATCTCTCGAAAATTATATAGGCAGAGCACCTTGTAAAGCCATGGAAAACAAAAGTCTCATCTCATTTACGAAAAAGATTATGCCAAGTGTGACTCTCAGTTTTCATAGCAAAGGTGAAGTGTTTTACTATGGATACATGGGTGAGAGTAGAGAAGTTAGAAAAAAAAATAAGATATATCGCCACATTATACACAAGTCCACAGGATATAAGGCCGTTTACACGAAGCGTAGCACTGGTGGATACAAGGATTGGTGTGTTATGTCACTCTCCATTCCCGCTTTTACTATAGAACTGGGAGAGGACTCGCTCTCTCACCCCATTTCTTCCCATCATTGTCACGAAATATTTGCCAAAGTCAAGAGTCTTGTGTTAGACTTATCTAAAGAACTGGTTTAATTTCAGAGGAAATAGTATGGACAAGTTTATGCTTATGGCGTATAAAGAGGCTCTCAAGGCCTTTAGAGCGGGAGAGGTGCCAGTGGGCTGTGTCATCGAAAAAGATGGCATAGTCATAAGTCGTGCTCACAACGAGAGGGAGAAGAGGCAGTCCGCCATTTGCCATGCCGAAGTGCTGGCTATTGATAGAGCATGCAAGAGACTTCATTCCTTTCGCCTAGAGGGGTGTAATATGTATCTCACACTGGAGCCTTGCCCCATGTGCACTGGTGCCATAATAAATAGCAGACTAAAATCTCTCCACTTCGCCACTTCTGACTCCCACTATGGCTGTGCTGGCAGTAGATACAATCTCACAGCCGACAAAAGTTTCGAGCATATAGTGGAAGTGGAAAGAGGTGAAATGGAAGAAGAATGCACTCTTCTTCTCAAGTCTTTTTTCGAAAAGGTGAGAGATAAGAATAGAGCAAAATCTTTCCTTGAAAAACACATCTCATATACGAAAACTCAAAAGGAAGTTTTTTCAAAAAATCTTCAAAAAAATGACAAAAAATGCGAAAAAATTAAAAAAAACACGCTTTTTTCGATAAAAATTGATGATTTTGCATTAAATTCATTCATTTTTTGTGATGAAAGGGAGCAGGGGCTTTGCAAGTATATTTTAGAGGTTATAGGCAGTTTTGATGTATTCCTAGTGCTTAGCGAAGAGGACGATGAGACTTGTCTAGATGAGGCACTCTCTCATTTTAAGAAGGGCACACAGGTCAAGATTATCTCGAATGACGGGAAGAAGATTGTTCGTATTTAGACTTGATATGTGATTTGATTGTGATATAATATAAACGATGGAGAGAATATGAGCGAGTTTTCTTTTTTGACGGAGATTTTGACAGAGGTGGAGTTGCCATCGAGCAGAGACTACAAGATAGTGGTCTTGCTTCTTTTGTCAAGCAAATATGAGAAGTTGGCATCTTGCGATATAATGGGGCGAGATTCTGTCAGTCTTTTGACAGACGCCTGTCGGGACTATGACTGCCATGTGGTCCATTATTCTGGCGAGGCAGATTATGTGAGTATTGCTCTGCCTTATGCGCGCGTGGCAGATTATGTGGTCCTTCTACACCTAGACACTCCCCTTGTCACTCGTGACACACTTCACGATGCCGTCATGTATGCCACAGACAAAGAGGTGGACATATGTCATCTTCACAGGGGTGTCATTCTGTCCTCTTCTGCGATTATTCAGGATAGGTTCGAGCTCTCTTGTCGTGCAGACTTTCTTTTAAGAGAAGATTTTATCAGGGTTCATGACAGTATCTCCCTTATGCAAGCGAGGGAGATATTGCGTTGCAGAATAATAGATGCACATATAAAGAATGGTGTCAATATAACCAGTGGGAGCAACGTGTATATTGATTATGACGTCACTATAGATGATGGCGTGAGTATATATCCCTTTAATTCCATTAGAGGCAACACTCATATAGGGAAGAATGTTAGGATAATGGAACATAATATCATAGAGGACAGCACTATAGGTGATGACAGCGTTATCTGCTCATCAGTGGTTATAGATAGCAAGATAGCCGAGAAATCTACTGTGTATCTTGAGAAACATATAGGAGAGAAGGTATGAAACTAATTTTAGGGCTGGGCAACCCCGGCAGTGTATATGAGGGCACTTATCACAATATTGGCTTTATGGCTATGGATAGGCTGTCGGAGAAGGTGAATATTCCGTTCACCAAGGCGAAATTCCATGCCATCATTGGCGAGGGGGAGATAAATGGTGAGAAAGTTTTGCTCGCCAAGCCCATGACTTTTATGAACAATAGCGGACTAGCGGTGAAAGAGATAGTCTCTTTCTACAAAATAGAAAGCCAAGATGTCATAGTCTTTTGTGACGATATAGATTTAGATAAGGGCGTGTCAAGGTTTAGAGAGCGTGGCAGTGCTGGCACACACAATGGACTCAAGAGCATCGTCAATTTGATTGGCCCCGACTTTATGCGCATTAGAATAGGGGCAGGCAATGACAATTCCATGAACCTAGCCGATTATGTCTTGTCCAAAATAGATGAGGAAAGCCTTGCTTTAATCTTGCCAGCCATAGATGATGGCGTGGCCAAACTTCTGGAGATTGTCAAATGACGGACTTTTTATCTAGATTAGACGACATATTGTCACACAGGGCAGTCACCATAAGTGGACTAGGCGAGGGGGAGAAGTCTTTTCTGCCCTCTTTTTTGATAGGCAGGAGCGTCATAGTCACTCATGATAAAGATGCACTCGAGAAATATCGTGACAATATATCTTCGCTTAATAAGAGAGTAGTTTGCATCGAGGACAAGCTTCCTCTCATCATATCTATGAATGACACAAACAGCACTCAATATAAGGAATATATTCTCTCCCTCACTCGACTAGCGACAGGAGACTATGACGTCCTTGTCATAACTAGTGATGTGCTATTCCAAACACTTCCACGCAGGGAGTATTTTTTAGACAATATTTTGTCTCTCAAAGTTGGCGAGAGGCATGATTTGTCCGCGCTACAATCCATGCTTGTCAAAATGGGTTATAAGAGACAAGAGATGGTGGCGGGAAAGGGAGATTTCGCCATACGAGGAGATATTGTCGACATATATCCAGTCAATATGGATAATGCTGTAAGAGTGAGTTTCTTCGATGACGAAATAGAGGACATCTCACTATTCGATTGTCAAACATTCAAAACTGCGGATAAAATAGAGAAGCTAAACATATTTTGTGCCACAATGCTCTCTATATCTAGTGATGAGAGAGAAATAATCGAGAGTAAAGTGAAAGCACAGATGTCCTCCCTTTCTTTGTCTGGCGAGGCCATGATAAGACTTAGCGAAATATCTAGCCAGCAGTTAGAATATCTTTCCTCCTCCATTCCCTCTCTTTCCAATGTATTTTTTCTGCCATTTTTAGATTATTTTGACAGCAGTATTCTAGATTATTTAGATGATGACACTTCTCTCATATTCGATGAGCCCAAGCTCATCACAGACAGATTAGATGCGATAAATGAGCAGAATATTTCCTCTTTTCTTGACCTCTCTGTCAAGGGAGAGTTTCTCCCTATACACATGAATTTCTACAGAGATAGAAAGGATATTTTGAGCAATATCTCAAGGTTTAGATTGATTGCCTTTTCTAGACTTCTTAGGCAAAATAGGATATTCAATAGCGATACCACATTTAGTTTCATTTGTCCCAGCGTCAGACAATATCACAATCACTTTGTTGATTTAATGGCAGATATCAAAAATTATCTCAAAAATGGCTATCAAGTGGCACTGAGTTATAGAGATGACCTCACCTTGAGCAAACTAGAGAGTTTTTTGCAAGATGACAATATCACATATCATCTAGATACGAATTTGCCCAGCGTGAAAAAGGACGAGGTGATTTTAGTCAAGGATAGCATATATGATAGTGTGCATTTTGAGATGGAAAGGCTCATTGTCATAGGCTCGTCTAGCCTCAATCCTCATGTGATTATCAACAGCAGAGAAGAGAGACATGACAAGGTGAAGTTTCTTCCCAAAGTGGGCGAATATGTCGTGCATGAAGTGCATGGTATAGGCAAGTGCCTTGGTATACAAAACCTCAAAATCTCCAGTGCCCCCAAGGACTATATCATCATCGAATACAAAGATGGCGATATACTCTATCTCCCCAGTGAAAATGCCGACATGCTATCCCCTTACTATGCAGAGGGAGATGTGAAGTGCAACAAAATAGGTGGGACGGACTTTTTCAAAGTCAAACAAAAAGTGAAATCTTCAGTCAAGGAAATGGCTTTTGATTTGATTAAGGTGTATAGCCAGAGAATGAATTCCAAGGGCTATGTATACAGCGAGGATAGTTATCTGCAAAAGGCATTTGAAGATGCTTTCCCATATCAATATACAGAGGATCAATTGTCCGCCATTCAAGACATCAAGAGAGATATGCAAAGCAATAGGATAATGGACAGGCTTATATGTGGAGATGTGGGCTTTGGCAAGACAGAAGTGGCACTTATTAGTGCATTCAAGGCCATTCAAGACGGCAAGCAAGTAGCCATTATTTGTCCCACCACCATTCTGTGCGAGCAACATTTCGCCACTGCCACGAGCAGAATGAAGGATTTTTTCGTCAGAGTAGAGGCTATCAATAGATTTAAGACCAAGAGAGAACAAGAGGACATATTAAAGAGGCTTGGGGCTGGTGAGATAGACCTCATATGTGGAACACATAGACTATTAAGTCAAGATGTGCATTTCAAGGATTTGGGACTCATCATAATTGATGAGGAGCAGAGATTCGGTGTAGAGGATAAGGAAAAACTCAAAAATATGAAGAGCATAGTAGATGTCCTTTCTCTTTCTGCTACACCTATTCCTAGGACTATGTATATGTCACTTAGTGGCATGAGAGATGTGTCCTATCTCTCCACTCCACCTCAGTCGAGGAAGAAGGTCAAGACTGCTGTTATCGATTACTCCGATTCTCTTCTCGAGGAGGTATGTCGCAAGGAATTAGATAGAGGTGGGCAAGTGCTTATAGTCTACAATAAGGTGGAGAGTATAGCGTCTTTCTATTCCCATGTAAAGACTTTGCTTAAAGATGCCCGCATAGATTTCGCTCATGGACAAATGGACTCAAGAACGCTTGAAAATGCTATATACAACCTCTATTCTAGGAAAACTCAAATACTCATCAGCACCATTTTGATAGAGAATGGCATAGATTTGCCTCATGCCAATACACTATTTGTCGTAGATGCAGATAAACTAGGATTATCTCAACTCTATCAATTGAGAGGAAGAATAGGTAGGAGTGATGTGGAGGCATACGCATATTTTAGTTTTAAGAGGAACAAGCCTCTCACAATAGATGCATACAAGAGGCTCGATGCCATTATGGAATTTAGTGATTTTGGCAGTGGGTTTAAGGTGGCTATGAGGGATTTGGAGATAAGAGGCGCGGGGGACGTGCTTGGCAGATTTCAGCATGGACATATGCTTCAAGTGGGATATGACATGTATATCAAACTTCTAAATGAGGCTGTGAGTGAGATAAAAGGGGAAAAGGTGATGCAATATAGGGAGGTGAAGATAAACATTTCTCTAGGTGCGTTCGTGCCAGAGAATTACATCTCCTCCAGCGAAGGCAGGATATCTCTTTATTCCTCTATCGCTAGGATAGAGACGGAGGAAGAATTGAGGGCTATTATTAGTAAAACAGAGGACATATATGGCGCTCTCCCTAAGCCTGTGAGAGAGTTGTGTATTGTGGGATTTATCAAGAATTTAGCCCGCCAGAGCCTTGCCATGTCTGTCACATTGGACGATTTTTGCTGTCGTGTCATATTTTATGATGATGTCAAGGATACCCCACTTTATGACTATATAAGAGGTGGCGGAGCCAAGTTTAGTTTTGTCTCGGGCGGGAAAATTGCCATAAGCATTAAGAAAGAAAAGGACACCCTTTCTACACAAGACAATCTCATATCTGTCCTAAAAGAACTCTCCTCCATCATTCAAGAGAGGAGGTCTTCTCCCTCTTAATTAAAAAAATGGAACAAAACGAAAATATTTATTTGATTTTGTTAAAACTTTAGTGTATAATACGTTGTATTATGCGGACAAGTCTATATTCGGCATAACAATCATATTTTATTTGGAGTTTATTATCGTGAAAAAGAAACTTGCAACTATTCTTATCCTATTACTTTCAGTGGTCACCATTCTCTCTGGTTGTAATTTGTTCGACACCAACAACTATATGGCGCTGTCATCAATTGTGGCCACCAGCGGAGATATCACCATCACTCGTGAGGAACTTATCACCAAGTATAATAGTGGTGGATATTATTATTCTCAAATCTATGGCCTATCCAATGAAAAAGCTTTCGAGAGAATGATAGACGAACTGATTGAAGAAAAATATCTATTGTCATATATCGATAGCAAAGGAGATGAATATAAACTCACCTCTCAGGATTTGTGCGATGTCATATCTGATACTTGGGATTATATCGACACAGGCATGTCCACCTATGTCAAAGAGGTGAGGAAGTTATTTAATTATTCCATCGATGACATATCCATTGATGGCGAGGAGACAGAGCCAGAATTCGCTGTAAGAGATGTATATGAGGCGAAGTTCGAACTTATCGATGGCAAGATAGCATATATAAAGCCTAAGGATACTAAAGAGCATAAGATATCTATAGATACCATCACCACAGAAGAATTGGCTCTAAGTTATGCCAAGGAACACTATTCATATAGAAGAAGAATAAAGAGTGATGACGAGGACCTCAAGACTATGGTCTGGAATAGATATATTTCCGCCCTCAAGTCCAGTCAAAAGAATTATAATTATGCTGACATGTCAGATGAGGCAGTGTTTGGTAGAGAGGTCAAGAGATTGTTCGACTATAATCTCAAGAATGCTAAACAGACCAAGTTCGAAGAAGTGTCCAAACTAGAGTCTGACTTCACATTAGAAGACGATAGATATATCATCAACAGCAAGATGCTAGAAGATATGGTGGCATACTACGCAGATATCTACACTTCCAATAAAGACTTGCACGACCTATCCTCAACTGCATTCTTCAAGGCACTCGCTTCATCTTCTAATGGCTCGTCATACTTCTACTATGGAGATGATGGTGAGGAGAAGTTCATCACTTGCACACACATTCTTATCAAACTCAGCACAGATCAGACAGACCGTATCACTGAAATAGAAAGTGATAGCCTATATCAAGGTAAACAAAAGACAGATGCCATAGAAAGCATCAAGAGTGCAGACAATACCAAAGCATACGAGAGGAGTCTCACCACAGGTGAAGTGATAGACCAGACAGGCATCTCTGTCAGCGAGCTATATTCACAGGTTAGTCGTGCAGTCAATGGAGTGACATCTCTGCAGGCCAAAGTAGATGCTTTCAATGATTTCCTCTATAGATACAATGTTGACCCTGGCATTATCAATGCAGAGTTTGACTACATCGTAGGCTCTGAGAAGAATAGTGCAATGGTGCAGACATTCACTGATTTAGTAAGAGAGTTATATGATAATGGTAATGGAGAAAAAGGTTCTATCGGTATAGTCTATGAGGACGGGTCCTCATACAAGGGCTATCACATAGTCATGTATACAGGTGTTTTAGACAATATATTTGTATCTAAGACCGACCTTGCTTCACTTGATAGCACCAATATATACAGCATTTTATCCAATCGAATGACATCTCTCTCTTATGGGGAGAGCCTGTTCGACTATGTCTATTCCAAGACAACAACAGACCGCTTTGCCACATACAAGAAGGACGTATTGTCCACCCTTCAAAGTGGCAAGACTACTGAGTATAACGTAGGCAATTATAGAGATTTATTTGCCTAATAATTGATAAAAACTTTTTCATAAAAAGGAGATTGTGCAATGCTCAATAACGAAACACATACAGCGACTCGTGCATTGTCCTATCCTTTTTTGAAAAAGTTTTTTTACAAGAAAAATCTCACCATTAGATTTAAGTGCAACTATGGGGCAAATGTGGCTCTCTCGCCCCATTTTTTTGTCTGTAGACCAGATGAGGAAAGAGTAGAGAGAGAGAATCTCAAGACCACAGAGCGAGTCATCTCCACGACGAAGGTGAAGAGCGGCAAGAAAAAGCGTTGGCTCAGTTTTCTCTACCTCGCTATCAACTTGATTGTTGTGGGCATTGTCCTTGCCGTTCAACTCTCTAAAGAGGGCAGTCCTAGTGAATCTATTAGCACCATCTTAGATGTTAACTGGTGGTTCATACTGCTCGCCTTTGGCACTTTCGTCCTCACTACACTGCTCGACCAAATTAGGTTCGCCTCACTCATACACAAGGCCACTGGAGTGTATCGATTCTCTCTAGGATATAAAGTAGGTGCTGTGGGTAGATATTATGACACCATTACTCCACTTGCTACGGGCGGTCAGCCGTTTCAAGTGGTGTATATGAACAAATATGGCATCAAGGCAGGTCAAGGTCTGTCTATTGCCATGGGCAGATATATTTTCTATCAAATAGTTCACTTTATATTTGTCACCATTCTTCTGTTTAGAAATCTTTTCATCAATGCCGGTTCCGCAGGGTCAGGCGCCAGTGCCATAACCAATGGCATAGCCTCTACATTCAGTTGGATAGGATATGCTATAGGTGCAGTGCTTATTATAACCATTCTCATTATTACGCTTAACAAGCGTGTTGGTGCAGGGCTTATAGTCGGCATTCTCAAATTACTTAGCAAAATTCGTATAGGAAGATTTAGAATAATCAAGGACTATAAGAAATCCTTTAAGAATGTTATGAAGACGGTCAATGTCTGGCAGAGGACAACCAAGGAATACAGCAAGTCTTGGACTGTCATCGCGACCAATGTCATCTGTTCCGCCCTGTATTTTGTAGCCGTTTATAGCATGCCATACTTCATATATTGTGCGTTTAAGGGCTGGCAACCAGAAATGTGGATAGAGATAGTCACTATGGCTATAATGGTGGACTTGGCATCTGCATTCAATCCCATTCCCATGGGCACAGGCACAGCCGACATTTCATTCACAGCATTCTTTGCTGCATTCTTCACCCAAGGCACTCAGTTCTGGGCGCTCATCATATGGAGAATACTCTTTTACTATATCTACATCATTCAAGGCGTGGGCATAATTATATATGATTACTCGGTAGGCAATAGGAGACTAGAGAAACACAAAGAAGAATGGATGCTCCCATTCCGCGAGAGACTGAAATATCGCAAAGAAAGAAGAAAAAAATAGAAAAATCTCGTTTTTTTCTTTTTTTTTACAAAAAATGTTATGTTTTTTATATTTTTTTATCAAAATGAGATATAAACACAAGGATAGCCAATTAGAATTTTGTCCGCTAACACAACGATTTGAATGTTAATTTTATTGTGTCCATGACATATGTTTTTGCTAAAGAAGGGAGTGTAGCCGAAATATATCTCTCGCTCCTCATACATTTCTTTCTCCCTTATGGCTATATTTAGATCTTTTATTATCTTACATACATTTTGCTCGCTTGCATCAATATATACATGCTTGTATTTTGCATCGATTATATGTTTTTCTTGCCTTAGAAAGTAGTTCAAAAACATATCTCCATTCTTTATTGCTCGCGCGTTTTCCTTTTCTTTGTCTGTCACATAGCAAAACTCGCTTGTGGGAAAATTTTTGAAATAATCATAAAAAACATCATTTTTTGAGCAAAAAAATGAAAAAAAACTAAAAAATATTATAAAAAATATGTAAATTCTCTTCATAACTGCAATTATTTACACACTTTGAGATTGCAAACATTTTTTATTTTTTTGAGTTTTTGTTTATATTTTTTCTTTCCTGTCAATCATTGTATGCAAGGAGGAAAAATATGAATTTTACATTAAGAGTTAAAAGATTTTTACACAGGAATAAGAGAGTGCTTTTCACCACAAGTATGCTGATGCTAGTTGTAGTCATGGTGTTTGCGGTAGCATTGGCTTCCAATAATTCTAGGGCAATATATGATAACGACGCAGTCAATACTTCCACACCTAGCAAGATTACATTTGTCATGCCCATTAAGAATGGAGTTATCATCAAGGATTTTTCCAATACTTCGCTGAAATACAACTCCACACTCAAGCAGTGGGAGTCGCATAAGGGAGTGGATATCAAGGGCGCTGATGATGCAGAAGTCATGGCGGGATATGACGGAGAAGTGGTGTCTGTGGAGAACAATTATCTATGTGGCACAATTATCACCATTAGACACAGCGACAATTTGCAAAGTGTCTATTCCTCACTTGACGAAGCGGTTTCAGTGAAAGTTGGGGACAAAGTCAAAGCAGGACAAGTGATTGGGAAGGTGTCCACCAGTGCCAAGAGCGAGAGCGCAGATGGTGCACATTTGCACTTTGAGGTTCTGCTAAACAACGTCAAGACTGACCCAGCATTGTATCTTGAGACAGATAATAAATAGACTTCTCCTGACATATGAAAATCACTTATAATATATTAAAAAATATCCGCTTTTATCTGGCGGATATTTTCATGTCTTTTATTATTATTTGCTACTCAATGCTTCGTCAATGAACTTGGCCACATCGCCCACAGTCACCAGACCCTCGGCTCTGTCATCTGGAACAGTTATCTTGAACTCTTCCTCAAGGGCCATCAGCATCTCTATCATGTCGAGTGAGTCGGCACCGAGGTCTTCTATTATCTTGGCATCGTCCGTCACTTTCTCTAGGCTGATGTTGAGTTGATGAGCAATCATTTCTCTTACTTTTTCGTTCGCCATTGTCTCCTCCAATTGTTATTCATTCCTACATTATACTACACATTTCTCTTTAAGTAAAGATGTTTTTTGGAGTTTTTTTCTTGTTGTAAAGTTTTATTCTTTTATTGGTAAAGTGTAAGACTTTTTTTATTGCCATTTTGATTTTGCTCTTGAAAGGTAAAGACATTTAGCACAGTTTTTGTTATTTTTTGTTTTCAATGTGCTAAATGAAATCTTTATCAAAAATTTAGTAAAAAGGGGGTGGTTGCTGCTTGGCTGTTCGCAAAAGAAAAAGATTTTCGCTTAATGAAAGAATAGCACATTTTGACAATGTCGCAAAAACTGAATTTGAAAAAACCGGTGGAAATTTATATGCGCCGATGTCAAATAGAGAAAAATATGCCCATGGTTATTTGCAAGGTGCACAACATGGACTTTCTGGTAATCATAATAAACTTGATAAATATACCAAGCTGGGCGAATCGGCTGGTAATAGGGCAAGATTAAAAAGTCAAAATTTAAAATTTTAGTCTTACTACCACAATTTAATTGAGTCGCAGTTTAATCTGCCCCAAGGCACTTGCTGGAAAAAGGGAAAAAGCGTGCAGTTCTATCGTTCGAAGTTTAATTAGTAGCGAAAACACAACTTAATAATTCTGTAAGTCATGACTGGAAGTCATGCTCAGACTAGGTAGATTAAGTCTAGTCAAAGGAAAAATATATAAGGAGATATCAGATGTTATCCAAGGTCATTTGTTATAAATTCGGGAAAGAAGTTTTTCGTCAAGACTATAATTCTTACGAATTAGCACTCAGAGAGGCAATAGATAAGAATTGGTTTGAAAATTTAATGTGTATTATCCTTGTGTATGACGAAATGAAAAAAAAGTGGATAAAGCAATCTTCATTATATGTTAGAGAAAGTTATTGAAAATACATTGAAAGGAAAGATAAATAATTATGGAAAACGCAAAAGTAAATGAAAAGAAAGAAAATACAAGTGAAGTTAAGGAGACAGCGAAAGTATTCCTTGAAAGAAAAAAATACACAGGCAGTGACGGAAGAGAGTTTTGGAATTACTATGTTGGTGGAAAGATAAGAAACAGAAATGTCGAAATAGATTTCATGCCAAAAGATAATGGTGGATATGAGCCACTAGATATTATCTTTGACGTAGTAGACAAAGCTGAGCTATTACTAAGTAAAGAAAAAACGACTTCTGATGATGGCAAAACTATGAGCTATTTTACATACAAAGCTAGTGTCAAAGACACAGATGGCATTGTTTACGAATGTAGTGTTAAGCCATCAAGAGATAGTGACAAGGCCCTGTTCAATATGCTACTTAATACTCTCCATATTGTTATAGGGGGAAAGTAAACATGTTGATACTCACAGAGAAAGATACAGGACTTAGAGTCATAATCTCTATTTCAAAAATTTCTTCAATAGTAGAGTGTGAAGACGGAACTGCATTTGTTGAGCAAACTGTTGAAGACGAGGAATTTTCAAGAGGTTTTTATACTCAACAAACTTTTGACGATATTTTTAATATATTGTCAGACAAAATCAAAATAAATTAAGGAGAAAGATATGTTAAAAACTAATAAAAGTAAATGGATATTGACTACTATAGCTTTTGCACTGGTATCGATAGTCCTCATAGCATTTGGCGTAAAATTAAATCAGCAAATTCCAACAAGGTCGTTGGCCTTTTCAGATTATTCAATCGGAGCGATAAATTCTAGTACTGGCAAAAATGTCGAAAGTCATAAATCATTGTACACCAATGGCTATCACAAAGTAGATGGCCTCGAAATTAAAGTGAATGATAATGCATCAATTACTTATAAGATTGCCTTCTATGACGAGGATAAGGACTTTATTGAAATGTCTACAACTCAGTCCGCAGATTTTGATAATAGTGATATTCCATCTGGTGCTGAATATTTCAGGGTAGTCATTACTCCAAATCAAGTGGATGGTGAAGATGTCACAGTAACTCTTTTAAATATCGCAAAATACGCTAACATGTTAAAAATTACATGCAATAAATAATTTTTCAAAAGACTGGGTGTGTTAGTGACACTCAGTCTTTTAGAATATTAAAGGGAGAAAAGATGAACAAAAGATTTAGTAGAATTTTAACTTGCCTATTTTTTTCATTGTTTTGCTTATTAAGTATTTGCCTTTCCCCCTCAGTAGCATATGCGGATACTGGGTCCATGTATACTAATGTCCTGTATGATTTACAAAAAGACGAAAACTTTGATGTAATGGATTATCCAGTAGATATGTCTGATTATTCTCTCCATGTTATTCAAGTGGCCGAGAGTATCAACAATGAACTGTTTGTGTATGTTTATCAGCCATGTTCTCCAAATAATGACTTGCTTGCGACAAGTATAAATATATCCAAGTCTACTGGAAGAAATTTAAGTTATATAAATCATGGACTTACTTTGTTAAATTCGAATGGTACTTTGTATAAATATAGAGTCAACAGATTAACTGTCAGTAATCTTGAATCGAGGCACTATAACATATCTTCCATTTTCAGAAAATGGAACGAAGAATATGATAGTGGTCTTCCAGTACATAATGAAAATACAATATCGGAAGTTGCATTTGAAGTTGCAACAGAATGGATAGCAACCACCGAAACAAACGAAGTAGTTTATACTGCAACAAGTACTGAGGTCATAACAATCACTGATAAATATGTAGGATTTGTAAGATATGACGGGAGCTATGAGTCAAGAAAAACTAGTACTATTAGCCATGGTCGTGGCAGCATAGGCAACAATCAATATGTTGCAGGGTTTGACAGCCATTTCATAGCTTTTAACACGGATAAACCAATAGATAAATTGTTGTCTGCTCAGATATATTTTACAACTCAGGATTTTGAATATCGTTGTAGTCGTATCTTTACAGCAATAACAAGCGAAGAGTCCACATACAGCAATTTAGAAAATAATTCTATTGAATTAAATTATACAGATGTTGGAAATGGACATGGAAACAGACGAGATTATACTTGGGAGAGGATACAAACTTCTGAGGATTTGTTATCTACCGAGGACAAGTCATTTTTGTATACAGGAATATTTATTAACTATATTCAAGAACAACGAATGACTGCTGAGAGTATTGAAGATTTGCAAAATATGCAATGGGTACTTCGTTTCTATGAGAGTGAGTTTATAGATGATGAACATTATTTACTAGGAACTGGCGATGAGCATGTTAAATGGACTGGTGTTGCTGACGTTTCAATTCTTAGATTAGAATTTGAAGTTGACAAAGATATATATACTCTTGGTGTGGTGGACAATAAACAGACTGGCGATGGTGTTCCAGATAATGAAACGCTGAGATATATTGAGTCAACTGAACTTAGTCTTGGAATAGGTGATTTTTTTGGAAGAATATGGCAAGGCATTGCCGGTTTCTTTAAGGCAATATTCAGTATTTTGAAGATTGCATTTTGGGTAGTCGTCATTGGTGGTGCTGTATTCTTAATAGTCAAACTTGTTATATCCATTGTGAGACGAAAGAAAAATAAGCGTGCAGACAGTAGAATAAAAAAGACAAGGACTCCTATTCGCAGAAAGAAGAAAGGCACAATAAAGAATTATAGGAGAAAATATGTCAAAAAAGTATCTAAGGAAAAATGAAATTAGGTCTGATTTAAATCCTAATCATTATAATAAGTATGGTTCTCCACATGATGCAATCATTACTGCTAAAAAAGGACATAGGTATAAAGCAAATACAAAAACGCATGCAGAATATGTACATGGAGTTAAGTCTTTGGATTTAGAACCACAATTGCCAGAGTATGTTCCACACAAGCGAATAAGTCCACCTTTTTGGCAAAATGAAAAGCAGTTTGGAGAGAAAAAAGGAAAAGTTCCTAAGAAACTTAGACGCAAAATTGTTAGATATAATAAGAAATTTATTAGATAAAAAAAAGAAATTCAGTACCCGTGTTGTGTTGCCACAAGATGTCAACTTAATGACCAATCTGAATTTCTACTCTTATTATATTCAAAATTATGTAAAAGTCAATAAAATTTAAGTTAAGGAAAGGTAAAGGCAAATGAAAGTTTTTAAAAATGTATTTAAAGTAGTTTTAGGGTTAGTTGTTATATTGATAGTTTCGTATTTCATCTTTACATTGAAAAGGGTGTGATATGAAAAAGACATTTTTACATATATTTTGTGTTTTTCTAACGTTGAGTTTTGTAGTACTTGCAATATTTGCATTTCCTACTGCTTTCATTAGAATAAAGGAAAGTGTGGTTGACATTGTAAACTCAGTTCGTTTCTACTTTGAAGATTTGTTTTCTTCATCAGATAGTAGTATCGTTACAGTGAATGAAATTTCTAGTGTAGAGTTTACACCTCCATTTAATTTACCTAAGACTTGGGAAGAGTTTTCATATCTGTGGCATAGATATTGGGAAATGTTCGCAAGCAGGGAAAACTTAAATTCATTTTTTGAAGGCCTATATAATATCTTGTATGAATTTTCAAAATTCATGATGCTTGTTGGACTGCCAATTATTCTACTTGCGATAATCCTTTTTAAGGTGTATATGTCAACGAAGAATAACAAGTATAATGTAGACAGTTTGCCATTGAAGATATTTAAGCAGTTAGAGCTTAAAATCTTCTATCCAATAAAAAACTTTGTTTTACAATTCATAGCTTTTGTT
>CAMYXB010000005.1 GCA_947303145.1 uncultured Clostridia bacterium
GGTAAAACCTCTTTTGAACCACGGGACAATCCCGTGGTTTTCTATGACAAAAAAGACTTAGATTCTAACAAACATCTAAGTCTATTTTAACAGAATTTAATGAGTAATTATTCTTCCTCATCGTCGTCGTCATCATCGTCATACTCGTCAGATGAGAGAATATTGATAATCTCATTCATTTCATCAAAGGAAAGAGTGTTGAGCTTTCTCAAAGCCTCTTTATAGTCTGCCTTAACCTTATCGCTATAAGAACCTTTACTAGCAAGTTCAAGCATAGTCTCACCCACTTTGATGACTTCTTCTCTCGTGGCGAACTCTTTCATTGTCAAAATTTCTTCTAAAATCTTAAAACTATAATCTACTTTTTTCATTATTTTATCTCCTATTTATCATATATATCTTCCACTTTTATCGAACTCTATAGGCTCTTCATTGGAATTATTGCACGGCTGCGAGTTGTCAAATGGATTAGTGGTTTTCTTTTGAACTATAGTAGTTGTCTCTTTAACTCTTGTTGTTTTAGTTGTGACATTCTCATCTGCAGATTGAGTGGAAGCGGCGGGAACTATATTGACTGGTTTTTCATCATCAGCTATGGTGGAGTCCGTCTTTAGTATTGATTTTCCCACCATTTTTAAGATTTCACTCGCAGTTTTGCCAGAAACCTTCTTACCAGTGTTGACATTGATTATCTCACCGTCTAAAACGGAATATCCTCTCTTTTTGCCATTCCTTACTACAAATATAATGGAACCTTGTTGGACAGAAACGGAATCTATAGGTGTATTGCGTGATGTCGTTTCAGTAATTTTTTCCTTTGTCTCAACGCTTAATAAGACTTCTTCACTTGCTTGTGTCTTAGGCTCAACTACCACAGTGGGCTCTAATATCTCTACATTCCCTCTATTCACCTCTTCAGGTGTCAATTTTTCGGTATACATAGACAATGGAGAAACATCTGGCTCAATCTCTTGTGCTTTATATTCTGCCTCAGAGTTAACCGCTTCTTCTAGGAGTTTTTCGTCTCTCTTAGCCTTGTTGCTCTTATAGTCATTCTCAATGCTTGCTTGTCTCTCCATATAATTTTCTTGATAATCATCTTGTATGGAAGAAATTTTGGAAGTCAGGGCCATTTTAATGAAATCCGCTATGCTCTCTAGGTGAGCATATTTCTCTCTTTCCTTATTATATGCCTGTAGGTAGAATGGACTATTTTCGAAAGCGGTAAGGTCTGCGACTAAATCTTCACTTTGAATATATGGATTTTCGTTCTCTCTCTGGACATTGCAAGTCTTCATAATCTCGAAAGCAGTCTCAATGTTAATCTTAGCCTTATCCCCTAGTGCCATTCTAGATGCCTCAACCGATGCTCCATTCTTCTGAATCAAGATATTCTCTCTAGTAAGGTCACAGAATGAAGTGCCGTATGTATTGCTTAGTTTCACAATCAATGCTTTAAGTTCTTGATCTGTAATGGACAATTTCCACTCGTCATCAGCGACATTGTCAGATTTGCCAGAAGGAACGGCTGGGATATTAGAGACGAAATATAACTTTCCTCCATAATTTATAGTAGCTGCGGCACACTTTCTGTTCTGCTCCGCATAAGGAGCCACAGTGGCGTCTACAAATGATGATGTGAAATCAATTGGCTCGCCATTCTCGTCCATAGCAAATCCGTTCAAAGAAGAATGATTGAAGTGCTTGGTCACTATTTTATCTGTGCAAGCGATGGCTATCTTGTTCATGAAATCTTCTTTGGAAGATGTTGTAAATGCGCCATGTCTTATGGCAGAATTGATGATAGCGTCTATGATCGTTTGCTTGTGTGCCTTCAACTCCTTGCTAGAATAAGGCTCTGCCACCCAGCCATCTTCGCCACTCTTGGAAAGATAAGGCTTGAGCATCACGAGGTCCTCTTTATTCTTGAACATCTTATTTACAAGTGACTTGATGTATTTGGCATACATCTTGACATCATCGCAAAGAATGGAATTGATATCTTCTCCCTCCAATGTCATGAACTCTGTAAATAGTTCCTTGTCG
The DNA here is from genome assembly GCA_947303145.1 of uncultured Clostridia bacterium. Lineage (GTDB taxonomy): Bacteria > Bacillota > Clostridia > Christensenellales > UBA1242 > UBA7862. The sequence goes on from CAMYXB010000005.1 coordinate 2,047, forward strand.
TCTTTTTCGATATTTTCGAATGAAGGAGTATAATCCTTGCCACTAGATAAGGCTTCTTTGACATATTTTGCGATAAACATACTGCGGATAACCTCGTCTGCCTCAACAACATTCCTCATTTCGATGGAATCTAATGCTGATGAAGGAGAAGAGATATCGCTGGTATATAACTTGTTGCTCTGGCTATCCTTGCTACCGCCCTTGTCGAACATCTGTCTCAAAAGAATGATATCATCATAGCCGTTGTCTTCAAGCTCATTGAGCATTTCGACATCTACTTTGCTATATCCACCCTTATTCCTAACGTAGAAGTGATCCTGAAGTCTTCTAAAATGCTCCATCTCTGCTGTGTGGTTCTCATAGAAATCTGCTACTTGATAGCCCTTAATAATGAAGCGAAGTATGTCTGTATCTGTAAGTATCTGCTTCCTATTTTTCTTCAAAAATTGCTTGGCAAGAGTGCCTGAGTCATAGATAAGTTTCTCAAGAGGTTTGCCTGCAGAAAAGAGTTTCCTCAAATCTTCATAAGACAACTCCTCTTCCCCATGCTTGCCAAGCTGCTTTCTCAAAGAATTATACATGGTGGTAATGGTGCCATTGTTGGCATAAGTGAGAGGAAAAGCATATGTCAAAAATCTCATCAACTTGCCATAATCGCCTCTCCTATAACTCTCGTCCATAATCTTGAGCATGGCCTCTTTGTTGGCTTCAGTCAAGTTGTTCTCAATATTTTGAGCCTCTACACCATTGACGGATGGAACAGGAATGGCTTTCAAGAATCTCTCTTCGTTGACAATGGTCTCTACGCTATTGTTCCTGACATCAAGCACTTCCTCAAACATTTCGGCTAGGATTGCACTCAAAGCTTTCTTGTTATCTTCTAATTTTGCCATATTAGGTTAACACCTCACTATATTATCATTGTATATATAATAACACTAATCTAAAAATTATTCAATACATATTTATTTTTTTGGTTATTTTGCACAAAAAATAGACTTAAATTATGATATAATTCAAGTCTAAATATATCATGAGAATAGGTCCACCACTGTCCTAGAGGCCTCTATCTTGAGAGACGTCCTAGACAATGCACCTGTGATGAGGAAGCACTCGCCCACGCCTGCTGTGACTATGCTGTCCTGCTCTTCTTGGTTAATCTCACCTGCATTGCGGTATAGTTCAATAAGGTCGGTAATGTCATTGGGGGCAAGTGAGAATATAAGAGAATATTGGCTAGCATTAATAATGGCTGTAGACTGCCTTTGTATTTCCACAGAACCCACAAAGTCCTTGATATTCTGCGTAATAACAATTTGCATTCCATTGTATTTACGAATACGCTTGGCCATTTGCGCCATAAACTCCAGAGCAATAGGTGCCTTAGGGTTTATGAAAACGTGAGCCTCGTCCACCGCCACGACTATGTGCCTTTGCGCTTTATATTTGTCATTGAAGTCCTTGTTTTTGATAATCTCATTATCAAGATATTTGAACACTAAAAGCATCTGCGCATTGGCTATGGTTTGGTTTCTATTGGCAAGTAGTGAACGGAAGTTAAATGTACAAAAGTTCTCTTTAGTAGCAATGGAAGTGGGGCCATTCCACAGGTTGCTATTTCTTCCTCCTGTGGCAAACTTGGAAATATATGTCTCCACAGTTCTAAGATTTTGACGATAATAGTCATCTTGTGCTTTTTCAAGTTCTTTTACAGTGATATTATACAAGTCGTCAAATATCGGGAAATCCTCTGGCTTTAATTTAGTAAGAGGTGTCTGTGCGTTGATATTTTTCTCCTTATAAGCCTCAATTACAAGTCTATTGAGCACCTCAAAAGCGTCCGAAGGCATGCCGGGAAGAATGACCTTGAAAAACTCCTCTAGGAACTGAAGGTGAGTAGAGTAAGAATCATCACTGCCACCCTCGTCAGCATCTAGCGTGGTCATAATGTGGAAAGGATTGAATCTACCACTCTTAGATGAGCCGACATCAAGGAATTTACCATGCATATTGTGGCAAAGTGGAGTGTATTCGTCCTCAGGGTCGAGAACGAAGACTTTGGTATTGTCACAAGCGAGGTTGGTCAGCAGTGTCTTGGTGGCGTAAGATTTACCACCACCAGATTTACCGATAATCATTACATTAGAATTAGCCCTTTCTCTGTCTCTTTTGAAGAAATTGACAAAGACAGGATAATCATTGTAGCCGATATAAAAGCCTTGTTCGTCAAGAAGGGCACCAGAAATAAACGGGAATATGCCAGCAAGTGATGTGGTGGGGATATCTCTCTTGAATTGACTGACAGAGTCAAAGGCGGACACACTGCGTGAAACAAAAGCGTCCACTTGTCTACCGAACATTTCGCTATACTTGTATCCATTTTGCTTAAGGACGGCTCGAACTTCTTTCTTGGCTCCTTCCTCGCAATTTAGATGAATATTCATCTCATACAACTGCTCGTTGCCAGTTTTAATGGTTTTGAGCAAAGTCCTGAGAGATTTGAGCTGTGTTTCCTGCTCGATACGTTTACTGCTCTTGGTTATCCTGTCCATCTTGCCTTCCATCTCAATAATGGACTTGTCTATCCTCTTCTCACCTACTTCCTTAGGGATAGGCTTGAAATTGACGCATATGTTGGTCCTATCAAGTAGGAAGAATGGCCAACCCCAAGCATTGTCCACCTCCATGGGATAATCTGTGATAACAAAAGACTTGTAGGCAGTCTTGTCTATGATGGTCTTGGTGGTCTTAAATTCAATATTATTGGGGATAGCCCAATTGGTGAACTGGTCATAGGCAGTGCTCTCGAGGTCTCTCTCATCAAAATATTTGCCATAATTGGCTTTGAGGAAAGATGCAAGGTCCTTGCCTGTGACTACTTTAGCGGTGAGTGAGACTACTCCGTTGCCTAGTGTGGCCACCATGCCATTGACTGTGCTCTCAAGTGCGTCTTGGTCCTTATCATAGACGACAATGTAGAAGAAATCTCTGTAGACCTTATCGTTTCTATTCCAATTTTCCAGTTCCCTCACTCTAGTCTCAAAAACGTCCGCTCTAGCTTGCACTTCCTCCAAAGTCATCTCATTTTCATAGGATAATTCCATCAAGTTGTCATACTTTTTGTCCTCAAATGTGATGTAATCATCGAAAATGATAGCCTTATTGACCTTCATAATGCTGGCAGTTTGGTCGTTGCTGAGACGGCGGATACAATTGGCAAAAGATTTGATGGCTTGCTCTTGCTTGTATTCGTTAAGGAGGCCAAATTCTATGGGCTTTATCTCGATGACCATGCCATAGTAGTCCTTAAAATCAAGAAATTTATCCTTCACTATTCGCTCAAAAGGAATGATGTCTTTAATGGACATCTTGCCAGTCTTTTTGTCAACATCGTCCTTGTTGTATTTCTTCTTATATGCCAAAAATCTAAGGAGCAAACCTAGCGTGCCATAAAGCCTGAGCCCCTCCTCAATGGGCATGAAAAGCGCGCCAATCAAGACAACCCACGCCAGAGCAAAATACCACTTGTATGGCAAATTGCTAACAATCAAAACGATGGCACCAGCAATCGCCACGACAAATAAGATGATGTCTGGCAGGGTAATTCCCTTGATAAACTCCATCTTTACTTTGGTTTTTCTTGGAATAATTCTTCTCGACATGGCTTGTCTCCTTTTTTATTTGCGACTTAAAGCAGCCTACGTCTAGACTGCTAAAAATCAGTTATTTATTGCTATTGATTCTGTCTTCAAGGCCTTTGAGCAATTCAAGAATAGCAGTTATATCCTCATTGTTTGTAGTAGTTGAATCGTGGAGATTCTTAATCTGTTTGATGAGTTCGCCCATTTCTCCGCTAATCTTGAATTTATTGAAGTTGGTTTTTGCTTCTTTATTAGCAGCGATAGTGCCACTCTTGACAGCCTTTTCCATCTGATCTCCGAGTTTCTTGGCTAAGGCATCCATCTGCTCACTTGTCATACCACCAAGTTTACCCTCGGAACTAGTGAGCAATTGTTTCAATCCTTCAAGGGCTTCCTTCATGGCATTAGCATTTTCTTCCCTTGCATCTGCTCTAGCCTTTTCTTCAAGTTCATTCTGGAAGTCTGCAAGTTTCTTCCTTGCTTCTCTTGCCATCTCATCTGTTATGCTGTCGTCACGCCTGTTCTTGTTATCGACCCTATTTGCTTGATTGAAGAGATCTTGAGCTTGATTCTTCTCTACATTGGCTTTGAAATTTTCAATGTTGGCTTGGATATTTTTCACTTCTTCATTATCGTCATCTCCATACAAATCACGTGCTGATTGTAATGAATTTTGAAGAGTAGTATAACTGGCGTATAAGTCCTTATCTCCCCTAATGGCTGCATCAACGTAATTGGGCATCTCTCTTTCTCTCTTCTCGCCCATTTCTGCTGCTCGACGGGCGGCCTCGGCTTTTTCTTGAGCCTGTTGTTGCTTTTCACTCTGCTCTCTAGAAATTTTCGCCTGTTCTTCGAGATACTCTTTGTTCTTCTTTTTCTCTTTCTCTCTATCTTCTTTGGCTGTCCTGTCGGCCATTATGCTGGCAGGAGTGATGGCAGAGGCTCTTGCCTTGCTATCTGTAGCGAATTTTATGATGTCACTAGCGCCATTGTTCTCTGCACCGCTGCCCAAAATATCAAGGAGAGATTGTCCCACTTCGCCAAGTGGCTTTTGGTGAATTTTCTCATTGTCTACAGAAGTATCTAGACCAAAGAATCCGAGATGTCTGCCTCTTCTTACATTTTTCTTATGGACAGCCTCGTTTCTGTCAATCTCCTTCTGCAACTCGGCCTTTTGCGACATGAGAGACTCTCTCTTAGCCACACTCTCGGCATCATCTTTATCCTCTAGACCTGCTATCTGTGAATCGATACTCTTCATCTGATTACCTAGTCTAGACTTTTGCCCTTCGTATGCACTCGTGGATGCACCACGAACGTGTTTGAAGGTAAGAACATCTCCCATAAAGTCATGCACTTGAGCTCTACTGCTCTTATATTCATTTTGTTTACTTAACTTGGTTGCTTTAGCAGCATCCAAATCTTCCTTTGCCTCATCTCGCTGAGCCTCAAGATTAGCTCTTTCTTCATCACTCAAATTCTCATCTAAAAGTTTGACATTTAATGATTTGAATACTTTATTTTTGTCTTTATAATCAGCTTTTGCTTTTTCATAGGCTTCTTGTTTTTCTTCCTGAACTTCTGCACTATCCAAATTATTAAACGCATTCCCCGCATCTTTTAGACCATTGAATACCTTGTTGCCGGCACGTCTGGCGGCACCAACCATTCTACCTGGCATGGCTAGAGTGGCGACTGTAGTCCTCGCTGCACCTGTAGCAGTGCCCCATGCTTTTTTCATGGCATCACCTGAGCCACCTATCATATCTTCCACACCAAGAATATCGCAAAGGGTCTTTGAGGCAGACTTCAGGAGCGACGTGGCGACTATTAATACCAAAATATCGAAGAATAGCTTAAGAATAAAATTGTTCGTTAATATGTTATTATTTGTGAAGAAACTTAAATTGTCCTTATCCATCAATTTGAGGAGCATAAAGAAAATATTGTATGCAAAGACAATGACAGTGGGCGATAGAACTCTGTTCATAAACTGCTTACGACAATTACATGTAGCAGCACCATCGTCCAGAGGATAGAGTGAGACAACCACCGGTGAAATAACAAAAAGAATAACTAATTCAAATGCTCGCTTAAGCAATAATATAATAATACCCAGCATATTCCAACCGACAATAAGGGCGGCACCAATGCCAAGAATAAGATTCATCTCACTAGGGTTATAGAAAAAGTTGACAAGTTTGTCATTAAACATAGCATAATCTATACCCTTCATACTTTCTGGCAGTTTTACGAGGAAAGTCTGCCAAGGTATATAATAGGCATCGCCTCTTGCCTGTTGAGTCTCCAATGCATCTGTGAACTTTTTCACTGGTGCAGTCTTGAACACCACTTCATCAATTCTCGTATTAAGATTTGACTGAATATTCGTTCCGTCTGCTGAAGTTGTGGAGCCTTCTCGTATTTTGCTAATATCGACTGAAAATAAGTAGTTGTCAATAATGTCGGCGACTTTAGATGTGTCTGAAAATCCTTGCGGAAACAGAGATCCACTACTTATATAAGAAAGTCTGTCACCTGTATTACCCTCTCCCTCTGCTAAAATGCCATTGCCATTGTAAACTAGATAATGTGCAAAACTACCCTCTCCATATTCGCCACTAGGATCTTTCTCCAACCTTGCTCTATTGGCTCCATGGGTAGTTATCTCAAAGATTTTAGTTGCTATTGTTTTCGATTCTCCACTGGTCAAGGAATACACTGCTCTAACTGCCAAATTGGCACCATAAATGAATGCAATAGAAAGCACTGGCACTAGTAAGAAATTGGCAAAACCCCTAAGGGCTCTACCGATAATGGGGCCTTTGGCGGCTTTGGTAGGATCGAGAGTAAACTCCGACCTAACCACTGCTATAAGTGTAAGAATAAACAAAAGCACAACTGAAAAGCCGAGTATCGCCCAGAATGTGTCTTGCACTGCTTTATTTCTAATAAAGGCCAGAACTATGTCTGTGGTGACTCCATTGCTAGTGCCTATGGCTTCTCCCCCATCTCCACCATATGTCCATGTTTCCCCTATACCGCACAAGCTCTTGAATAAAAATTCTGGGAACCAAATGCACACCCTAGATATAACAGAGATTAGTTTATAAAGGAGATAGGAAAAGAAATGCAACAATTCTACTAAATAGTAGCTTACTGCTTCAAAAAAAGTCGCTGCACCACCCAACATATTAGAAAATGACATTTTTGGCCTCCTAAACTAATAAATTATATCAAAACGGCTCGACATTGTAAATAATTTGACAAATTTTTTGAAAAAATAATTGATTTTACTTCATTTTTATATAATCAGATAATCTATCATGATGTTGAGATTACGATCTGGACTTGGGGAAGTAAAAATAAGTTGGATAAAATTCTCTCCCACACTGCCATTACCAGCATAGTATGTGCCAAAGCCGGGGACCTGCTTATCCTTTTCTACCGTACCAATAGGCAGACCGCTGGCGTTCTCAAACGCATTACTTGGCTTATTGCTACCTGGCTCAATGACCGGATTGCCATCAAACAAGATGCTATGTTGATTGGCCAGTGAGCCAGACATATTGAACTCTGCATAATAGGTGCGTGGCCCATCTTTAGTGACCACTGCGGGATATAACCTCTTGATAACATACTCTGTGTTACCACTCTTATATTTGACATATGTCATAAGTGTGATGCAATACTGTGACAAAAGCACAAAGTCCTCGTCAGGAGAACCCTCTGGAATAGTGATTCCAATAATTATATCGTCATATTTAGTCACGCCTGTGGATATGGTGGGCGAGCCGTCATCAAAGCCTATGTCACCAATGTTCGGAAAATATGAATAAAGAATAATAGACTGAGTGAAATAAGTGGAATAATCAAGGAAGTTGCTCTGATGAGCACTCTCGCTCTCTCCCGCCCCCTCGCTCTCACTCGGTATCGTGGCATCTTTTGCCATTTCTTGCCCATCGATAGACTTATATTCCGCACGAGAGGTGATGGCGGGCTGAATATCCCACTGCATTGTATATGGTGCTTCTTCCACACAGACATTCAAAATCTCTGTGACAATGCTGTCATAGTGCCTAAAAAATGGACTCTCTGCATCTTTGTCATCATAGCCTATGACATGGTTCAAGACTACTTCCTTGATTTCACTCAGCACACTTTCTGTAGGCTTGACAGAGTTCATATATATCATAGCACACTCCACATAGCCTTGATACAGAGCCTCTGCATTCTGTTGATTGTAAGGATTGGATGCATTTATGGCATCATATAACACATCCATGGTCTTATACGCATTGAGATAGTTGCGGATTTCTGTGGTCTGTCCCACATGATAAGCCTCTTCCTTGGCTATAGAATTGCCATAACCAAAACGCATGGCAATGGCCATCTCCATAGCCAAACGCCAGCAGTTCTCATCTTGAACGAATCTATTGGCGTAGTAATCATTGTTGTTGTATACCCTGTTATCTATGTCTAGTCCAAATGTAATGCCTGTATTTTTACCTAAAAAAACATCTGAACTAATGGCATAATTCCACGATTTGAAATTAAGTGGAGTGTCCACGTCTTTCTGTGAAATAGTAAATGTGTCCATATCATGCTGAATGATACTAACATTGTTGGCACTATACAGTGAATTGATAAGATAAGACACTTCTTCAAAAGAGCTGATGGGATATGTCGCTGGAGACACATCTCCTAGTAGAATAAAACACACATCTTTTTTGCCTTGGGGGAAATAACAGAAAGCGTGACCTTTGGGCATCGTCATTTCTGTTGAAACATAGCTACATGCTCTTGAGAGGTCATACATAGTCGCTAGTGGCTTGTAATTCTCACCATCAAAAGTGATTAGTTTATTGAACAAATCTTGCCTAGAGCCAATCTCGTAATTGGAGATGACCAAAATATCTGTGGCCATGGTCATATTCCTAACATCAGTGGTGTAAAAAACATTGTCCATGGTGGAAAGCATGTTCGCTATACTCTTTCTCACCAACCCAACAGGCTGACTATAGCTGGTTATACCAAATATCGTCTCGTAATCCACGCTATTTATCACATCCATAGTGATGTTATCCTCGTCAAAGGTAGTGGCTGGATTATTCTTTTGAGGGCCGAAACAATTAGCACAATTAGTTAATATTTTACTAGCAAATCGGTATAGATAATCGGTAAACTGCTCCACGCGATAACTGACAGAATATTGATTGAACAAATCGTTATACACAATGCGATAATGAAGATGAGAGCCAGAACATGCAGTCATGGAAAAAAGCGTCACGCACATAAGCATGATAATCATCAATCCGCTAAACGCTTTCTTTATTCTGCGAGAAATCATAGACACCCTTTTCACTTTTTTCAAAAATAACCTAAATACAAAAATATTATATCACTAAACGGGCTTATTATGAAGAAGATGGCCAAGTGGCCCCCCTTATGCCATCGATAATTGAAGGAATCTGTGGCAGGAAGAAACCTATGGCAAACAATAAAACAATGACTATGGCAATGGTGGCTAGAATGCCGATAAGACGCTTTTTATACTTCTCTGCATCGCCACTTGACTCGGCCTTAACCATCAATACCGCTAGGAAAATGACGAGGAATGCACCTGCTATGCATAGCGTGATGATAAACGGGATAATGGCACTATTGAGGAACATTAAAACCTCATTTATCCACTGATAATCACTAGCAGGATTTTCAATAAGCGGAAAAATACCACCACCAGAGCCACCGGCACTTCCGCCAGCACCCGCCTCATGCCTCAGTAGTGTATATATAACGTTCATAAGCGACATAGACATCGTGCAAACCTCTCTTTTAGATAACTATAACTATAATATAAGAAATTCTAACAAAAATATATAAAAAAGTAAAGAAGAAATGCAAAATTATCAAAAATTTTGTCAAAATAATGTGACAAAAAAGGGAAGAAACAAAAAATTCTTCCCATATCAATAATCGATAAATCAACTTTGTATCATGCTAGGCAATTTGACTGACAAAAAGGTAATAAGAAACAAAAATGCCATAAGGAGCACAATGCCTACTGCCACTTTTACAAGTCCTTTTCTCCTACTAACGAGCAGAGTGTCGTCACGAGTGTGCGCAAGCCTAATACCTAGAATAACCACCCAAATAATACCAATACCCGCTATAGACAAAATAACAGGCAAAAGGATATTGTCCATAAAAATAGCAAAATCTCTAATCCAAGCAACCGTTTTCCAATCAGTTATACTATCTGCATGAAAAATACCACAAATAAAACTACTCATAAATCACTCACCAACAAATAATCACAAAGAGAGGAGATCTTCTCCCCTCGAATGAATTATAAAATTAGCACTTTTCCTCATATTAAGAAGAGAAAGGATTGGCCGTCTTATCTCCCAACCAAAGCGGTAATTGAGTAGACAAGAACGCAAACAAGAAAATAAACACAATAACAGCAATAAGTGCAATGACTACATTGATTAGTTTCTTCTTCTGGTCATTAGCCTTGCTAGGATCTTCTGCCTTAGCCAGTTGAACACCTATCCAAATAATCCATATAGCTCCAAGTATTGCCACAATGATAATGATGGGGATAATGGCATTGTTCAAGAAATTGGCAATAGGATAAAGCCAACCAAAACCATTATTTGTAAACGTTGTCTTTTCTAGATTAAATATTCCGCCCAATAAATTACTCATAATTTCCTCCTAATAATTAAAGCGAATAAATCTTTGGATTAAGAACTGAAAGGATTGGTCGCAGTATTAATCCAAGTAGGCAGTTTGGCCGCAATAAATGTGAATAAGAATATAAACACAATAACAGCAATAAGTGCAATGACGACGTTGATGAGTTTTTTCTTCTGGTCATTAGCCTTGCTAGGATCTTCGGCCTTAGCCAGTTGAACACCTATCCAAATAATCCATATAGCACCAAGTATCGATACGATAATAATGATGGGGATAATAGCATTATCCAAAAATTTTGCAATAGGATAAAGCCAACTAAAACCATTTGGAAAATTCTCCGCTGTAGGATTAAAAATTCCCCCCAATAGATTACTCATTTCTTCCTCCTTTAAGACTTTGATACACAGAATATACCACAAAAATGCGACGTTGACAAGCATTTTTCAAATATTTATGTAAAAAATTGAAAAAAAAATTATCTTTTTTTATCAGTGACGAAGAAAATGAGAGTGAAAAATTTCATCAAAGATATTTGATTGAACTTGGGTGACATATATATTCTTCCATCATTGCGAGCGAAGCCGTTAGACGTAATCAAAAAAATCTAGGTAGTGAACAAATCTGATTGAACTTATTTGTCGTAATTCATGGGTTGGATAAATCTCTATATTTTCTTCGGTTTTTCTTAAAAAATACTTGTCTTATCTAATGGGATAACCTATAATATAGTGTAGAAACAATAATTGGAGGCAAAAATGAAAAAACTTTTGTGGCTGATAATTATATGCGGCGTATGTTATGGACTAGGGGTATACTTAGACTATTCTATGAGCGATGCGGGAGTCTTCAACCCAACAAGCACTTGGGGAATACTTTTCTTAGTGCTAGGCGGTGGATTATATTTGATATATATTCTAAACAAGTCTCTTAATCCTAAGAAGGAAGGCAAAGCAAATGTATCCGCCAAAGATAAAGAGGGTAAGTCCACCGAGCAATACTTCAATGCAAGGTGGGTGACAGAGAAAGAACTGAGGACGGACAAAAGTTTCATCTTCTCCACCTGGGAGAGTCTGCCAAGCATAGGAGATGGCCCCCTTCTACGTAGTGAAGTAAAAGGCAAAGGCGTGCTGGAGGTAAATATGTCTAGCGAACCTATGCACACACTCATCATAGGAACCACAGGAACAGGAAAAACACAAAAATACATCCTCCCATCTATACAAGTGCTCTCTTCTACTAAAAACAAGCCGAGTTTCGTAGTGTCCGACCCAAAGGGCGAATTATACAAAACTAGCAGGCACAAGCTAGAAAAAGAGGGCTATGATGTCAAGGTGTTCAACCTGCGCGAACCATATGCTTCTACCAAGTGGAACCCCATGGAAAATGTCTATGAAATGTATCATAAGGCACAAAATGTATATGATGAAGTGAAGACTCATGTGGACGTCAATCCTGCAGACCTTGGACTTAGAATAATCGCTAGAGAATACAATAATGAGTGGTATGAATTCGAAGGAGTGGCATATCCTAACAGACAAATGCTGGAAAGCGACCTTCTTGCCAAAAAGGCGGAATATACTGATAGAGCCGAAAATGACCTAAAGGAAATCGCTGCAGCCCTCTGCCCTATTGAAGGAAAAGGCGCTGGCGGAGGAGACACCAGTTGGGACAGGGGTGCGCAGGAATTCATACAAGGCACTATGCTAGCCATGCTGGAGGATAGCCTAGATAACACACTCGGCATGACTAAGGAAAAATACAACTTCTACAATCTCGCCAAGATAGTCAACTACAAAGACCAAGATAAGAAAGACGATATGCAATATGATAGTCTGAGAAAATACTTTCAGGGCCGAGATAGATTCAGCAAGGTGCCACAACTGACCAACACCGCTATAAACAATGCGGCAACTACTACAAGGAACTTTATGGGTATCATTACATCAAGAATGAGCCTATTCAATGACAATGGAATGTGCTTCGCCACCAGTGGCAACGAGATGAATTTCGACACATTCGCCGACAAACCCACAGCACTATTCATAGTGATACCTGACGAAAAGGAGTCCCGCCACCCCATAGCGACACTTATGATAAGCCAACTCTATCAAAAGCTCGTAGACCTCGCCACCAGATATAAGAATGAGAGACTGCCAAGGAGAGTCTATTTCTTCCTTGACGAATTCGCCAATCTTCCCAAGATAGAGAAAATCGGCTCCATGATAACAGTCTCTCGTAGTAGAAATATTTTCTTTACACTAGTCATACAGTCCCTCAGCCAGCTCAACACCAAATATGGTGACGATGTCGCCAAGACAATAAGAGGCAATACACCTATCAAGATATTCCTAGGCACAGACGACCTAGAGACTTGTAAGGAATTTAGCGAACTTTGTGGCAACAAGACAATAGAGATAACATCAGTGACGGAAAACTCTCAAAAAGACGAGAATAAGAAAGACTCTACCTCTAAGTCAACCAGTAAGAGCATCGCCTCTGCTCCACTTATCTCGCCCAATGAACTCACACTTATAGGTGAAGCCAACGGAACGGGTGACATGATAGTGAAAATCCTCAATCAATTCCCCATTAGAACGAAATCAGACCCTTATTGGAAGACGCCTATGTTCGACCACGAGTCCATGCCAGATGAATACACCATATCTCGTGCTCTCGATGAGGAGGCCATAGCATATAGTATAGTGGACAGAAACAAGGAAAAGATTAGACCATTCAATTCTCTTCCACCAAGACCAAGCAATTTCTAAAAAACTAAAGTCATCACTTCTTGTGATGATTTTTTTATATAAAATATTTCAATATTTTTATTTGATTACAATTTTTAACAAAAATTTTATTTTTAGGTGAAAAAATGCTCTTTTTATTTTGATTTTTATTCTTTATATGTTATTATATACTAGATTTTTATTACTAGATAATAAAAGCAAAATCATCTGCAAATAATAAAATGTGAGGGTCGAAATGAAGAAAAGTATAATATTTGTCGCATTGAGTCTAATTTTTTCTCTTAGCCTATGTCTAGGAATGGGACTTTTGTCTCCTGCAAGACTAGAGGTGGCTCGGGCTAAATGCACGACAGTGACCACTGAAGGCAAGCAAGAGGAAAAGACGGGAATAACTGACAACAGGACTCCTGATGAGATGGGCAATATCCCCTTCTCTCTCTATACCACTAGATTCTACAACCCCGGCTCATACGACATAGTAGACTATATACCTACATTCAAAAAAACAATCAACGAATCAAGCAAGACTGTGCTGTATGAGATAGAGGAAGATTCTGTCCCTTATATCCTGCTTTCTTCTAAAAAAGGTGAGGAAGGCACTACTTTAGAAAGACTGTATCACACTACGCTTCACTTCAAGTTCAACGACAGCGATGTGGCGGTGTCATCTAGCAGTATTTCATCACTTGATGGAGGAATGATGCCCACCATCACCCTTAGGAGCAGTCTGAAAGAAGAACTCTATCACGTGGTGCCTACATACAATACTGAGGACCTGAGCAACATTGGACTGATGTTCTCAGTCAATCTGCTGGAAAGAGACTCTCAAGAGAATGTCTCCCCTAGGATACCCAAAGTGTATGATGACGACAACAACCCTGTAGAACTGGGACAAGGTGAAGATAATGCCGTGGCATATAGAGAGGGGCTGTATACATTCGAAATATCCTATATCCCCAAGTCTGCCTCTGGCATAATGGGAGACTATCACTGCACCTTCGTCATATCATTCTACATAGTGGACTATAGTTCATATATGAAAGACGAAAAACCTCTCACTCTGCACAATGCTGACGAACTAAATGATACGGGGTATTATCTATACAACTACAACTACGATGAAGCTCCTGTGGTGCAATATGACCCCAGCAAATTCGCTCTTAACTTCTCCTATGCAGTGCCAACCTCTGCCACTACTGAGAAGATATATTACATGGAATATCAGTCATTCACTCCATCTATCGCAGGATATGGGTTGAATGGTGGAAGAAAGATAGGTGATGTCACCCTCTATTCTCCATATTTTGATGACACATATCTCGTGCCTGTGTATGACTTTGAACTAGACAACGACTCTCTAGACTACACTGCCCTATTTGACCTAGCAGATTTTGAAAAGAACTTTATCCTAAAGCATGCCTCTGGCTTTGGCACTGCTTGCTTCCAAGGTGTATATTCCTTTAGTCTCAATATGCTCATAGTAAGTAGCACGCATGACAAGATGTTCTCTATAGTCAATAGTGACACATTTGGACAGGATATTCTGGACCTCTTGACTGGACAAAACCTAGTGATATATGGCTATGATTTGAGATACAACGACCAAGAGACAGGCAATGACGTCTCCCTCAAGAACGATAAATATGGACACAATCTAATAGTGAGGAATGATGCAATAGATGTCGATGAAAATATGTATGTGAACATTCCAAGCAGTCTCATCACCACCAATCTCGCTCCTCTCAACTTCCACTCTTATGGAAACTTGACTGGCGGAAACTATAGTGCATACTTCATATTGGACAACTCATCAACTGATAGCCAATTCTTAGAGACATACTTCAAAGAAATAGCAGAAATGGACGAGGACTATGAAAATCTGCAGTCTCTATATGCACAGCGAAGTGAACAAAATGACCGTCTGGAGGCGAAAATAGCAGAACTAGATGCCGAAGAAGACCAAGAGAAAAAACAGACAATACAGGGAGATATAGATGCCATAAACGCAGAACTAAACTTTCTGCAAAGTGAGATAGACGAACTGGAGATAGTGACAGGATGGTCAGACAGGACGGGTGTAGTCGATGAACTCTCTAATCTTATTCAAGATGGCAGAAGGAGTTATACTCAATCTAGCGCCATCTCTGGCAACGGGATATGGCTATTGGAACTGAAATATAAGATAGGGATTGTAATTGATGGAATAAATCAATTCATTTATGGCACACAGTATGTGGCATTTAGGATAGACAACACTGCTCAGATGATTAC
Source organism: uncultured Clostridia bacterium (assembly GCA_947303145.1). Taxonomy (GTDB): domain Bacteria; phylum Bacillota; class Clostridia; order Christensenellales; family UBA1242; genus UBA7862. The sequence continues at coordinate 17,408 of CAMYXB010000005.1, forward strand.
TGCTCATGCTGTGGAACTTGATGAAGGGGGCGACCTTGAGAGCCTGTATACATTCAATCAATACACCAAATACCCCATAAGAATAGCACTGAGGCACTATGACAACAGCATCTTGGCTCCTGTCAAAGTGGAATACAGATACTATGCGGGCTATGATAGGACCGTAGCCCCCACATCTTATGCCACACTTACACTAAATAAGGACAATAATGGCGAGAGTGTCAAATATTCTCTAGTAGATGACACTTCATCTGTAGAATACGAATATTATGTCTTAAGACAAGGCTCACAATATACCTTCTCTCAAAATGGAACATATGTCGTGACCATATCCAGCACTAAAGGCAGTAGTGTGAGCTCTATAATAGTGAACATCGAAAGCGGTGGTGTGAGCGATACCATAAGGAAAGTATACACAGTCGACCTAAACACTAGTGCAAAAACAGACATAGAAGTCACCAAAACGAACGGAATATACATGACTAGCAAACCGTTTACTCTCGAATGGTCCACGACAAATAGCAAGAGTGACTGCTACACTTACGTGGGATACATGTCTCTAGCAGGAGATAATAACTCCAAATCATTGTTCAAAGATAATGACAACTACTATCTCACTAATGCTTATGCTTTCAAAGACTATATGGCTGACATTGAGAAAAACTACAAGAACTCCTATGGTGAGACTAGGATAAAGAATAATCAATACTTCAAGAAAGACGGACTATATTTCTTCTATGTTTATGATAAGTCCGGAAACTATTTCACTGAGACTATTCTCTTAGATTCCACTCTCCCTGCCACTCTGCAAGGCAAATATGTGGGCGAGGAAGAAAATTCATTGTGGGTGGAAGATGAGATAGTGGACAACAACTATGTGCATGAGGAGACACTGCTCTACTTCGGCTCTCACAAGGCATTGAGACTGCCCATCACTAGCGAAACAACCAATGTAATAAATATCACAAACTCTAGTTATTTGACAAAATATGACTCAAGTCTAAATAAAGTGGCAGATAGAGATATCGTCAACCTTTTCGGTGACGAAATAGACAATGATTTCTATAAATACCTCATCAGTCTAGCGAGCGTAGAAAGACCAAATGGCGAGGCAATAATAGGAAATGCAAGTAATGAATATTACTACTACATGCTCCCTAATAGCAGACTGGAATATGAGAAAATAGTGAACGGAGAAGAAGTGTCGTCTGGCATACTCCCATCATCTAGCATGGGCAAGGTGAAACTATATCCTTATGCCAATGCTACACAAGTTTTCAGTGGAGAAGCACAATACATCTTCACTCTAACAGGTGGCAACGGACTTGTCTCTCCTACATATTATATAGAAATGAATTTCGACATGATATCCGGCACTTTCTATGCATATAATGACAAAACGAATATACATGCCATACAAAAAGACGCTGGAACCAATCTAAACTTCCTAGCCTTCGAATATGACAAGGCATCGTCTAGCGAGGACTATTACTCTCTAACTGAGTTAAAATATGACTACTATGCCTTCGACTACAAGGACTATAGGGGCGGGGTGTATCCATTCTCTTCCACTATTACAGAATCGCAAGACATATTGAAGTCTGCCAAGGATATGGGCAATGGCAAGATGCGTGTGGAATCTATAAATGTGGCCACACTCTCTTCCCTCACCGCCACCAAAGCAGGAAAATATGTAATAACTAGGACATACAAGGGCGGAACTCATGACAAAGTGGTAGACACACCTCTACCTAGCGACATAGAGATAGGTGGCGAATACTATAGAGAGACTCCCACGAGGACAGGTGGCTCATATGTTATATTGGGCGAAGGTGACGAAAGAGTGGCAAAGGCGCTATTTGACCTCGACTCACTCACTAGGACATACACAGTGTATGTGGATAGGAACAATATTATCTCCACAACATACCTTCCAGATATGCCCACTCCTACAAGAGAGGTGGGAAGTGAGATAAAACTAACCTTAGGCAGTGGAATAGAAGACTATAAATTTATAGACTTCTTCAAGACTTCTGTCAATCTACAAAGTCTCACGACCAATAAAATCCCTGTCAAAGTGGACATTCCTTATTCCAAGTATTTCTTCCGCCCAGACGCATCATCTTATGTAGCCTCCAAGTTTAGTTTCGCAAAGCTCAATGTCACCATAACATTCTATCCTCAAGATGGCTCTGCCAGCAAAACTTATACAGTAAACAACAAAGTCTACAACAAAACAACAGGAATGTGCATATCACAAGACTTGATATCTGCCACAAATGTAAGTGGCGACCTGATATTCAGTCAAAACGGAAGATATGTCATAACCATTACCGACAACACTGGATACAATGATTGGGCAGGCTCTGCTCGCAATGTGGGAGCTACGACATTCACTTATACATTCAACATAGAATATGCTCAACCTGAAGGTGTCCCTATTGCCAAGACAGGCAATCTAGGCAGAACGGAACTAAATCAAACTCTAGACAGCCAATATGCCACCAATATAAATACCTCAATCAACAAAAACGAAATATTCATGCAAATAGTCGACCATGATGACCCATATTTCTTCAATGTCAAGACCATCACTGTATCAAATGGAACAGACAGCGTGACAGGGGTTCTGGAAGAACTAAATGATGGAGACAACGCCCTCTCTGGAGAATTGATTAAGTCTATTAGAAAAACTCTCATGGCTGGCAGTGGCGAGTTGTTCGACAATGTGGAATACACAAGATATGAATACGAAGTCTACCTCAATCTAGATAGTGAAGGGACATACGAGATAACTCTATCCTACAATCTCGCAACTGACAACCCAAGCTATGCCTTCTCTTACAGGACATTCATCATAACTATAGATAGGAGCAAGCCCACCACCAACATATTTAGATTGATAGAAGATGAGACTTTCTTAATAAATGGCGGATACTATAATAGTGCTGATGATGTCAAGGCATCATTTATTGAGGAGAACTTCGATACAGCCAAGATGAGTGTCTCTCCATCTATATTCAGCTATGCCTTCCCTGTAAGTAATGCTTTCACCCTAACTTATGACGACAACGACACCTCTAGTTATTTCTTCCTAAGAAACTACAACAAATACACAGGTGAAAATATTTCTGACAGAAATTCCAGTATAACAGCCGACATGACGACAGATGTGTATGAAGCAAGCAAGGCATATTATTACAACGAAAACATCTTCGGCGGATATACCAAGTTTAGCGAAATAGGATTGGTGGGGAACAAAGTCGACCTCGGCTCAAATACTTACTACAAAGTAAATTACAGACAAGGCGTCTCTCTGCATGACATTATTCTATCTACCATGGGATATGTGGGAGGATACTATGAAATAATAGAGAGAGATGATGCCGGCAACTATAGATGCTACACAGTGTA